>DATENN010000219.1:0-3691 GCA_035275045.1 Pyrinomonadaceae bacterium | reverse complement strand
GGGCATCGCGTTTACAAGAATTATGATCCGCGCGCGCGCGTCATTAAACGCGTGGCGGACGAAGTATTCGAGGTGACCGGGCGCAACCGTTTGCTCGACATCGCGCTCGAGCTCGAACGTATCGCGCTGGAGGACGACTATTTCATTTCGCGCAAACTTTACCCGAACGTAGATTTTTATTCCGGCATCATCTATCAGGCCATGGGTTTGCCGCTGACAATGTTCCCGGTGATGTTCGCCATTCCGCGCACCGTGGGTTGGCTCGCGCAATGGCAGGAGATGATTACCGACCCGGAGCAAAAGATCACCCGCCCGCGCCAGATCTTTGTCGGACAGCCGCGCCGCGAAATGCCAAAACAAAAGGGTTAACGAATTCAAGCAATGCCGCGATGACCGAGACGCACGACCAGGTACGCGATTTCGCCGAGCCGTAAAGAATCATCGCAAAAATGGCTGGAGATAATCGAAGCCTGATTGAATCTGGGTACTACCAGGGACTACAGCGTTTCGAGTACTTTATCGTCGGAGTTTCGCTCGCGCTCTGTGCGTACGTCGGCTACACGCTGCGTCCTGAGAAACTTACGTTCTTGTCGGCTTACACGATTGAAGTCTTTTCGCTCGGGCTGCTTATTCTTTCTGCAGGCGTCGGCTTAAAACGTATTGAATCACTCGTCCAAAACAGTCGTTTGAACGGCCAGCTACTCGACGCAATCGAAAAACGAGGAGCGATCATGACAACCAGACCCGACGCCGAAGGGGTGATTGTCGTGAAATATCCGGGCAGACTTCTGACGAATGAAGCAGCAGCAAATTGGGTGCGCGAATTGAATGACAAAATACGGGTTCTCCATCACTTGATAGAGACGGAAACAATCAGGGCTGAGAAGCTATACAAATGGCGCAACAGACTGCTCTTAACTGGCTTTTGCGGCTTGGTTTTGTCGAAAGTTCTCACGCCGTACCTCCCTTCCTGAGCGTTCGAGTTCCACGAAGTACCTGAGCCGGACGCACATCCAAACACTAAGCCCAACGCGAATTGTTCTTCGGAGCGACAAGCAATGAATAACGCCAAGAGTCATTTATTCGCGCGACCTCAGATTGAATACAGCTTCGGAGCGCTCATCGACCGGACGATTCGCGAACGGCGTTGCCAGGAGCGGCGACTTGCTGAGCAGCGTTCTACGAAGTATCGCTTCCAGGCGAGAAACTCGTGTATCATGGATGGACGAAATTTTCGCATCGCTCGACGGTTGCTTTTATTGGCCAGAGCACAATTTTGATCACAAACGTGCCGCGGCAGGCGCTTTTAGTTTTTGCGATTGGGGCGCTTTATATCCGCCGCTTTCTGCAACGAAGCGAGCAAGATCGCGGTGCAATCGTTTTTGATCGACGATTGCGAATGGTCCGGCCACAATCAGCAAGGAAGTTACACTGAAAACAATACTGACGTTGATCGTTGGGCTGATGCTCGCGGGCTGCGGATCAATGGAGAACCATCTTCGAAACCATGGCGTTGCCTCGGCCTCCCAGGCTCCCTTGCCGGATCCCGGTGACACGATCGCCGTGAACACCATATGCGCTTGCCCTTGACGATTGACTCCGCGCATTCGCAGAAACATTAGCCGATGGCCGCTTCTGCGGCTGCGTAGGCGCTGCAAACCAATCTTCAGTTCAATATGGCGCCCGATCTCATCCACAAATCCTGCACGCTTTACGATTCATCGGCTTTTATGATGCGGTTGGCAACGTGACCGAAACGCACGAACACAAGGGCGGTTTCAAAGATTGGTGAAGGGGCTTGCGGTCCTGCAGCCTTTTGGGGCAAACTTCGCCCTATGAAAACCATGAAAAAACTTCTTTGGCTGTTGCCGCTTTTGATAATCCTAGGAGCGATGCTTGTGACCATGGTGAAGAGCTCGGCGCAGACCCACGAAGTCACAATTACCTACGACTACGGCAATCTGATTGATACTCGTGGTCGTTATCATTCGGTACAGCTCGTGATGCACCCAGATGGTTCGGTAACCTGGCGCGATGTAACGCGGCATATCCGATAAAGGCGGCCCATTCACATGCCCATCGTGGATGGGTGTCCGATCTGACGCACTGTTCCACAAAATATGGAAGGGTCGCCATCAGTGGTGCGGCAAATAACGCTAACCGACCCCAGAGAGCGCAACCATAACATGATCAAATCCACCGCGAACTGCTGGATCGCGCTTTTCAGTTACCGAAACGCAGTCAGCTCTTCAATCCGCACGCACTTTTCTGCGGGCCATTATGACAGCAAATTCCAACCGCGCTTCTTGCGCTAGCGCGTCGGTGACGGCGCAGGACGATTCATATACGTGGCTGGCCCGGTAGCAGGTTCTTCCGTAACAGTCGTTCCCTCCTGCTGACAAGAAGCGATAAACACCATCGCAAGGAACATACCTAGTAGAGACAATATGTATTTCTTCATAGGCTTGGAGTTTTCGGACCGAGTGCTGCATAATGTCAAGCTCCCACAAGCATAACGGCGTTTCAGAGAGTGGTGAAAAGTGTTGGACTATAGACCCACAGCAAACTGGTGAATCGCCCGCTCTGCTTCCAGAAATGCTGTCAGGATCTCGTCAGTTCGCGCGGTAAACCGCTTTTATCGCGATGCGGATCCGCGATGCAGATCGTTTCACCGTGGCAGTTAACGGCTGGTAGACAACGTCAACTCCATCCGACTTTGTCGGAATTGCCAGTGATGTCGTGGAATGACACAAGTTGCCACATTCAATCCTGATGCGTGTCAATTTGCCGCTTCCATACCGCCAACTTCGAGCCGGCATTCGAAACGAAGTTGACGTATGGGCCTTGCCAGACGCCTGAAGGAGATAAAAAGCGATGAAGAGAAAAATAACAGGCGCAATTCTGATTTCCCTCGGCTTGGGCCTTTTTTGGCAGGCACTAGCACAAGGCCTGGACTGCCAAAGCCAATGCCGGGAAAGATATGTCCAATGTCGTGACGCAGCTGCCAAGTCTAGCGATCCAGCCAGCGGCTTAAAAGTATGCAACGACGCATATCACAGTTGCGTGGGGAATTGCGTTAATACTCGCCACCCGCTCTAAAGACGGTCTCGCAGAGCTTCACGAAAGCCGCTGTCGATTTCTAACGCCTTTCTTTAGAACATCGTTCGCGTTATTGGTTGTTATTTAAAACGAGCCCAAACGACCGTGAACAGCACTGTGGCAATGATAGCGATCCCAGCCAGGTAGGCCCAGTGAAAATTAATCTCCTGTCTCACCGCCAACTCTGCCGGGCCGGGGGTGTGTTTCCCCTGTAAGATAGATTCCCGCTCGTCGAGCTTTTTGGCGACTTTTTCCGCAAACTTATCGGCACTCTCGCCGAGCTGTGTTGCGACTTGTTCCGCAAACCCATCGGCATCGACGCTTTCGGCCTCGTCGAAGCGCTGCGTGACTGCCTTTCCAACTGGCGTCGCAGAACCGTGCTGAAATCGTTCCTGAACGTCTTTAGGAAGTTCAACGAAATACACCTTTGAAATTCCGCTTTTGGTTCTAATCACGATCCCGTCCGCTTCTACATGGCTGATCGTGGCGTCTTTGTATATTTTCCCGCTGACGGTTTTGAAGTCCTCGGCTAGAGCGAGTGATACAAATAGCGTCGCCAGGATTACGATGGTCGTTTTCTGAGGGTTCAATG
>DATENN010000218.1:0-4353 GCA_035275045.1 Pyrinomonadaceae bacterium | reverse complement strand
CGAAAACGTGCGTGTGAGTTATTGAAAGGAATCGGTTCTGTTGCGTGTCAGTGCGCGGAAACGCGAGTGAGGGCGAACTGGCGGTGCCGTACGGTTTTTCAACCGCACCGTTGTCCCAGAACCAACGGCCGGAAATCTTGTCTTTTCCGTCGCGCATGAGCCGGTCGTAACTGATCGTGTATTGGTTATCTTCGATCGGAGCGACGCCCGAAAAACTACAGGTGAAAGTTCCGGTTGCTGAAGTTGCAGATCTGCAACCTGCGCTGCCCGATCTTGGGACCAAAAAGCCACTGCCATAATGCGTGCTTTCCTGGTTGAGAATGTTGATCGCGATCGGATCGATCTGCGCGGCCGTAAGACCAAAAGCAGGCGCTATCAACGCTGCCGTGGTCCTGCCGTCAGGACCTACCGGGAAATTCTGAATCGTAGGGGTCAAGGCCGAACCCAATGGATCCAAACCATTGCGAGCGCGCACGCCCTGGTAGTTGAAGAACCAGAAGCCGCCCAACTTGGGAACCGGACCACTGGCACTGGCGCCAAAGACGTTCTGCAGCAGGCGCGCGCGTTTGCTCACGCCGTTAGCATTGCGGAAGTACTCATTCGCATTCAGCGCGTCATTGCGGTGCGACCAGTAACCTTCCCAGTGATAATCTTTTTGGCCTGACTTGATGACCAGGCCCATTGAGCCACCACCTTTGCTGCCCTGCGAAGCGTCGTAGAGAGAGGTTGAAACCTTCATCTCTTCGAGTGTGCTCGGATTTGGCAGCGGCACTGTGTCAAAGTGCGCGAGGTTGAAGTCGTTGACGTTGATGCCCTCGAGCGAGATGCTGTTGTTGCTCGTGCGCTGGCCGTTAACGTTCATGTCTGCCGTGCCACGGCCGGCGGTGCGAACGTCTGTCGGTTCACTGGCGGTACCCGCGGAGAGCGACATCAGAAACAGAAAATTTGGGGACGCAAGAGGCAACGTGCGAAGTGTCTCAGCTCCCAACGGCTGACCGGTGACTGCGCTCGAAGGATTAATCAACGAGGTCGAGGCCTCGACGTTGACTGTTTCTTCGATTCGACCGGCCTCGAGAGTAACGTCTTGTCTCGTACTCTCACCGATTCTTACCTGGACCGCCGCAACAATGGCTTTCTTGAAGTTGGGGGCGGTGATTTCCATCTTGTAACTTCCGGGCTTCAGCAACGTAATCGAGTAACCACCATCGCCAGCAGTGGTCGCGGTTCGCTCTGATTTTCCAGTGCTATCGCTTATTACGTCGACGGTCGCCCCCGCAATGAGGGCGCCACCGGAGTCAGTGACGACGCCGGTTATACCTCCTGTTTGGCTCGCTTGTGCAAACACACTTATCGCACACAGGAGGCTCAGGATCGCTGCGCTTGCCAAGCGTAGTGGGCTTCTCATGGACAATCCTCCTTAAAGGGTCACTTAGTTGTATTACTTCGGGTTAGGACTATAACGCTAAGGAAAGATAGACATTTCCTGTCTATGCAATGACTATTCCGGCAACTGGCGGCGGCTCTTAATCTTGGCTAACGCTTGCGGCGCAGGAACTTAGCAACGCTTGGCGAACGAAAGGCAGCCAAATCACCATCGGCCTTTCGCCAAAAATTTCGTTATTCTTCAAATTATTGGATACACTGTGAAGCCGTCTTAGATAACCACGGCCTTGCGCCGAGGAGCCTCATGTTCACCGCTATATCCAGGCGCACAAAGTAGCGTTTCCGATGCCAAGGGCTTGCCCCAGGGAGCTTCACGCTTGTCGCTATCTAGCTGCGAACGTGACGCTCCACGGGGCAAGCCCGTGCCATCCGAAAATTTATTTTGACTTTCGATTAGCAGCGAGCGTGAAGTTCCACGGGACAAGCCCGTGGCATCTTTTTAATGCGGCAACCGGGCAAGGTAGTGGGGCTTTGAGAGATTAGACTCCACCCAACGCGTGGGCCAGATCCTGCGCCTGGTGCTTATTACGGGGTGGCGGTTTCGGCGTCTTCGTGATGCTCGGTGGTGTAAAGACGAAGGATGTCCTGTCCCTGGCGTGAGCGTGGATCGATTGTGCGCAGGTGCTTGCGTCCCTGCATTTCCCAAATGGCCGTGACTACTCCATCTTTTTCCACTGCGTGATAAGTAATCTCTTCGTTGCTCGCTTCCGGCGCGGTTTCGTTCGACTGGGCCGCGCCATCGCCTATTCCGGTTTCATTCTCAGACATACGAACTCAAATAATCTCCAATCTGCTTGCGATGGGTTTTGTTAGGTGACGCGAATTGTTGCACACGCCATTTAAGCGCGCAAGCGCAAAGCTGACTCGACTGCTTTTCGCGGGACGACCACGCCCCATCCTTGTCGCTCAACTTCGACGCCCGCAACTCTCTCCGCCGTGTCGATCAAAATGCGCTTTACTTGTTGCGGCGTCAGCTTCGGATTCGCTTCCAGCATGCACGCGATGATCGACGAAACGATCGGCGCCGAGAACGATGTCCCGTCAACAAACTTATAGTCCTGGTTGATAACATTGCCCTCGCGCAGCTTGATCGTTATCAACTGCCGCAACAGCGACAGGTTTAGCTCGCAAGCTTCGTCGAGATCTTTATCGACACCTTTATTAGAAACGATGATGCTGCGCAGATCTTCGTCCGCCGCGTCGTCGAGCTCGGCGTAGAGCCTGGCTTCGATCGCGGTAGGCGTCTGCGGCAGGATCGGAGCGGCGACCCAGATTCCGGGCGCGATCACTTCCGGTTTTTGCAGTCCGTCGATAGTTGGACCATACGACGAGCGATACATTCCTCGCCGCGCTCGATCGAGTGAATTCTGATCGTCAAGTCCACCGACAGCGATCGACGACGGCGCACTCGCCGGCGGCAACACCGGATGCCCCGGCAAAAGTCCCGCATTGCCAACAGCGCAGACGACCGTCATTCCCGCTTTCACTACTTCTTCCACCAGCCGGCACAGCGAATTGTCGAGGTACGACTGTTCGAAGTCGCCGCCCGCGGAAATGTTAACGATCCGGATGTCGTACTTTTTCCTGTTTGCAAATACCCAACGCAGGCCCGTTTCGATGTTGCTCTCGGGAATGCGCCCGGTCTTCCCGATCTTGACGAGCACGACGTTCGCTTCCGGCGCGATGCTTCGATAAAGACCGTCAGACAGATGCCCGTTTCCAGCCGCCACGACTGACGTCATCATGCCGTGCCAGCTCGCGACATCTGGCTTTTGCAACGACGAGAGTTCCGGGAAAATACTGTGATAGGCGACGATGCGATTGGTGGGCTCGGTCAGATCCTTGTGCGCGTAGAACCCTGAATCGAGGAAAGCAATCGTGACGCCCCGGCCGATGTAGCGTTCATCGGCGTCCATCCTGACCGGAACCGGCAACGCCTGCTCAATAACTTCAGACATTGCCAACAGATTACACTGATTTGCTCCAAATTGCTTTATCCGTGCTATCTGTGTAATCTGTGACTTACACCCTAGTTGCGTTAAAGGAGACCTTGTAAATGAAGAGAAATCTATCGATCCTGTTGGCGTCGCTCTTCGTGATTGCGGGCGTCATTTTTGCCACCGGCGCGCGTGCTGAAGGCGAGGTTTCCGCGCCGCCTGCGATTGGCGCTACGATTGAAGATTTTACGCTCCCCGATGTCGACAACAAGGAGCGCTCGCTCAAGTCGCTGGCCGGAAAGAACGGCACCGTGCTGCTGTTCATCGCCGTGCAGTGTCCGGTGTCAAATGCCTACAACGAGCGCATGGCAAAACTTGCTGAAGATTACAAAGCCAAGGGCATCGCCGTGATCGGTATCAACTCGAACGTCGCCGAAGACGCAGCCGCGGTTAAAGCTCACGCCGAACAAAACAAACTGAGCTTCCCGATCCTGAAAGATCCAGGTAACAAGATTGCCGACAGACTCGGCGCCAGCGTCACTCCCGAAGCTTACTTCATCGACGCCAGCAACAAGCTCCTTTATCACGGTCGCATCGACAACGCTCGCAACGCGGCCCAACTCGAAACCAGCGATCTGCGCAATGCTTTAGACGCCGCGCTGGCCGGCAAAGCAATTGAAAAGACAGAAGCCAAGGCATTTGGTTGCAGCATTAAACGGGCGTAAAGAAATGAGATTTACAAAAGCGATCGTTCCCATCGCGTTGTGCATTATGTTGTTGAGTCTCGCGGCGCCGGCCCAGAAACAGAAGGGCAGCGCCGCGAAACCACGCGACCCGATCCTCGTCTCGGCAATCGATACCAACGAGCTCAAAGACCTGCTCACGCAACAGCGAGAGCGGCCTTTGCTCGTCAACTTCTGGGCCACCTATTGTGATCCCTGCCGCGACGAGTTTCCCGACCTCGTGAAGATTG
>DATENN010000217.1:0-14802 GCA_035275045.1 Pyrinomonadaceae bacterium | reverse complement strand
TTTCACCGGCTCGCTGTTGATATCCAGATCTCGCAGGCTCTGGGCCACGGCGGCGGCCGGGCACTTGTCCGGCTGCTTATTCGGAACAAATTCAGAGTTGGGAAGCAACCCGTGCTCGAGATTGTCGATGCCGATCTCGGCCGCTTCGCGATAGCCAATCGAGCACAAATGACCGGTGACTTTCAGTCCGCGCTTGTGCGCTTCCTCGACCGCCGCGCGCAACTGTTCGCGCGTGATGTTCATGTAGGCTTTGAAAGAAGTCGCGCCCTGGTCGGCCCAGTAATTCACCAGTCGGCGCGCGTCGTCCGCGTCCTTCAGTTGATGCATCACCGGCGTGAACGCGCCCGCGCCTTCCAGGTAAGGTGCGGTGATGTGCATCTTTGGCCCCATCATGCGGCCGCTGTCGATGAGCTTTTTGATTTCCAAATCGAGGTAAGGCTGCACACTTCCGGTGGTGCGAATCGTGGTCACACCCATCGCAAGATAGAGCCGGGGAAAACTCGTGCCCATGTTGGAATACATCGGCGGATTGCCGCCCATCGGAAAGAACATGTGGTTGTGCATGCCGACGAGGCCGGGCAGGACCGAGTAGCCCTTCAGATCCAGAACCTGAGCGCCGGTCGGCGCGCTGACCTTATCGGACGGACCAAGCCGCTGGATCTTTCCATCGCTAATCACAATCGTCTGGTCTTCAAGCGGCGCCGCGCCGGTACCATCAACGACGCGTACATGCGTTAGGGCAATCAGAGGCCCGTCGACACGGATGAATTGGCGATCGGATTGCGGCGCCTGGGCGAGGCTAGTGATCGATAGGACAAGCAGTAGGATGAAGGCGATTGTGGTTCTCATATGATCTCCATTTGGCGACAGTGGTACAGAACCCCGAGCGATAGCGAGGGGATGCTTTCATTCAACCTAAAAACTCTCGCACCCGGTCGCTACCGCTCCCGGTTCCGTACCCGTCCTACCCCGCTCCGCTGACTCACAAACTGAAAATATCTTCCGGTTCGCGACCGGTAGTCTTCATACTCCTGACCGTGACGTTGTGACAGAAACCGCTCTTCCCGGATCATCTGATAATGCAGCGCCGCCAGCGCCAGCACCATGAAAATCAGAAAGATTAGCCGGCCATTGATCAGAAAGATACCGGCAAACCAAAGATCCAGGAAGACATAAATCGGATTGCGTGAATGGGCAAAGATCCCACTGGTAACCAGCGCGCCGGGCGTTTGTGAATCCACGCCGACTCGCCAGGAATTTCCAAAAGAGACAAATGCCCAAATGAAAATCACCAGGCCAATGGAGATCAGCACCACTCCGGCAATGCGCGCGGCGTCTGAATCGATCAAGCGCATGTCGAGCGGCGCGCGGAAAACGTGAAGCTTCGCCTGAAGCGCGTAAGAAACGAACTCAGCAATCCAGACAGCCAAGCCCGCGAAAGCACCGAACTCAAAGACAAGCTGGAACCCTTTCTTACCCCGGCCAATAACGATCGCGTTGATGCCGGCAGTTGATCGCAAATAGATCGCTTTGGTAACGACTATCACGATAAAGATAATCAGACTGGCGATCTGGAAATAATCGAAAAGGGTCATTGAATAGTTGCCGCCGTGTCTTTAGTTTCGGTTTTCTTAGCGGCTTCGGTGTTCCTTTGCGCCTTTGCGAGAAATCCTAATGCAGAGTGAAAGGATTTCGCGCAAAGACGCAGAGACGATTCGAAAGGCGCAAAGTTCAATACTCCTCAAGTTAGGCCGACTCAATGTATTCCGCTAAAGCCGCGCGCCAATCTCGCAGCGGCGCCAAACTCATCTTCGCCGAAGTACTGCACGATAGCGGTGAATATTTTGGACGTTCGGCCCGAAGCCGAAGATCTTGCACGCCGACCGGCACAATTAACTCGTTAAGATCTCTCTCCGACATGCGTAGAATCCGCGCAGCCTCTAAAGCAAATCCGTAGTACGAGCAAAGCCCGCTATTCACCACATGATAAGTTCCGTGGGATCCGCGTGAAACAATTTCCATGATCCGGGCCACCAAATCCGGCGCATAGGTACAGTTAGCAAAGACATCGATAATGGCCGAAATCTGCTGTTTAGCTCGCAGCCGTCGCGGAGCCGCACTAAAGAAATTCTCCTTGTTAAGACCGAACACCCATGAAGTGCGGATGATGAAAGAGCGAGGACTCGTGTCTTTCACGGCACGTTCACCGGCCAATTTTGTTTTCCCATAGACGTTGATCGGGTCCGGTGCGTCGTCAGGCGTGTAAGCCGCGCCATTGGATCGCCGGCCATCAAAGACATAGTTGCTGCTCAAGTGCACGATTTCTGCATCGATCGTTGCTGCCGCTCTCGCGAGGTTCTCTGCTCCGTTAACGTTGACACTCAATGCGAGCGGCGGATTCATTTCACATGAATCCACTCCCAGCACGGCGCAATTGATTATTAGCGCCGGACGTTCGTTCCGCATTGTGCGTTCAACCGCTATGCGATCCGTGATGTCCAGATCGTCATGGCTGAAAGACAAAACGTCGTGCTGCGTCGACAGTTGCCTCGTGAACTCGCTGCCCACCAGGCCGCCTGCTCCCACGATTGCAACTTTCATGATGCTGATTCATTCAGCCTGGCGGACAGGCGACTCTTCACCATCGGCCACTCTTCTTCAATGATGCTGAAGACCACCGAGTCGCGAATGCGGCCGCTCGGCAAAATCAAATGGTTGCGCAGGATGCCCTCCTGTTTCGCGCCCAGCCGAAGAATGGCCGCGCGCGATTGCTCGTTCAGGAGATCAGTGATCAGCTCAACGCGGACGCAATGCCAGTTTTCGAATGCATGAGTGAGCAAAAGCAGTTTGGTCTCAGTGTTGACCGGAGTGCGCTGAGCACTTCTGGCCAGCCATGTGTAACCGATGGCCACCGCGCGATCGAGCGGCCGCATTTCATAAAAGCGCGTGGTGCCAACTATCTGGTCGTTTGCTTTCCGGATGATCACAAATGGAAGCTCGCGGCCCTGGGCCTGTCCGTTCAATGCTGCCTGAAGGTAATCCGCAATCGTATCGCTGGAAGGCACCACCGTAACCATGGATGTCCACAGCTCGCCGTCGCTGGCAGCGGAAACCAGGGCTTCGGCATGCGACGCCAGCAACGGCTCGAGTCGTACATGGCGGCCTTCAAGGGTTAAGGGCGAGATGTCCATTACTTGCGCGTTTCAGTTTCAGGGTTAATGGACGGCATCAGGATGCTGACGATTTTCCATTCGCCGTTGAAACGCATGAGCGAGATGTACTGTATATGTTTTTGCGAAGCACTCGGTCCGTCCACAGTCATGCGATCGGTCTGCACGGCGACCACTGCGCCATCAGCAAATATCTCGATGTTCGTGATTCGTTGGCGAGGCGCGCGCGTCCTGGCGCCCTTCGGCAGTTTCTTAGCCGGTGTGCTGATCGGGGTGATGCTAACTTTATTGTCGCCTGACTTTATCGAAAAGATTTTAGCCTGCGGATCGATCACACGCGCTACCTGATCGCGCTCCTCGGCATAGAGGAAAGTTTCCACAGCGCGCTTGATTGCCTCCTTTTCCGGATCGACCACAGGTTCCTGGGCCCGAAACGTCGAAGGAACGATCAAGAGCGCGGTTGTTACGACAGCCGCCTTCAATCCGAATCGTTTCACGCGGCGAAGATAGTTGGTGAGACGGAAAGAATCAACTGGACCCAGTGGCGCGGGCGTCCTGCCCGTGAGCCGCGCGCACGATGCTCGTGCCAAAAGAAAAACGGCTCCTAAATTCAGGAGCCGCTTAAGCTTTGGAAGTTTAGGTTGTCGGCGTTCAGTTTCCTGAAATCTTCAGTGAGTTCAGAAACGCCGGCGCGGCCCAGTCGCCACCGGGCCCAAGGACTGCGAGCCCAAACATCTCGCGCTGGTCACCCGTTCGTCGAGTGATAATTCGAAGGACTCCGGTAAAGGTGTCAGCAGTCAACGTGTATTGCTTGCCGGTGTAATTGCCAACCCGCACCGGTCGTCCGGCACTCGATACCACGCGGAAATTCCAACCTTTGGAATTGTAATACCGGTTCACGCCTTTCAAGAATCCCTC
This sequence comes from Pyrinomonadaceae bacterium, assembly GCA_035275045.1. Lineage (GTDB taxonomy): Bacteria > Acidobacteriota > Blastocatellia > Pyrinomonadales > Pyrinomonadaceae > PSRF01. The sequence goes on along the minus strand of DATENN010000217.1, from coordinate 10,714 downwards.
CAGCGATTCTTCGGTCGCCTTGTCATCGGTGGCGCCGTCGTTCGCCGCCTGTATCCACATAACTGAGTACATCGCTGCTTCGTTGGCGCCGACGATGTAGTTGATATTTACGATCTTCTGCTGAACATCGAGGATCGGATATTCAAACTTAAGGCTATCGGCCGGCATTCGAATCGAAAATCGCGGAGCGTGAAATGTTCGCCAATCGCCATCCTTACCGTCCGGCCAAATGAGCGAGATCGTAGGATTCCCGGCGATCGAACCAGGTCCGACCATGCCGCCCAACAAATCGTGATTTGAAAATGATTTATCACGGCGGGCGGCGCGAGCGCTGAGAGCCGCACGAGCCTCGTTAAAGCTGACTTCGCTTGACGGACGCGTTGGGTCTACTTGTTGCGACTTGCGAAAGTCCCACGGCGCCACCGGGTTGGCGTCCTGCCAAAGTCCGCGCTTCTCGGTACGCGCCATTTGCTCGCACTGTGCGTAAACTTCGCGATCACTGTCGCGGAGCGTGTATTGGAGTGAACGGTCAAACCAGGCTACGCCATCGCGAAGCATCTGTGAACCGACATCCACGCCGTTGAGGAACACGCGCGCCTCGAGATATCCGCTGGTGAGATGCGTATATTCAACCATCACAGTCTGGTTCAGGATCAGCGATTTCAAATGCTCACGCGAAGCTTCGCTGTAAGGCTGACGGCTGTCGGGCGGGGCCACCGCTTTCAGACGAATTTTCAATGGCCGATTAATATTGGTGACAACGAATGAGTTGCCTGACTCGACTTCAATGACTTTGGCCTGGAGCGTCGCTGCGGAGGCGACTATGTTCACACAGAACAGCGCCACGACGAGAAGTAAAGAACGAAATATTGTGTGCGTATTCATCTGATTCCGCCTTTGCGAAAAGAGTGGGATGTTTACAGCGCAAACTCTTCAGCCAGTTTCAGCTCAGCCTTACGCAACTCGTATCGAGCGCGTCCCAGGTTGCCGTCCGGCCTCAACGCCAGCGCCACAAAATAATCGCGACTGAACAGCCGCATCAGAAAGGTCGCTCCGCCCATGGAAACCACTATTTCGCGAAGCTCGCCGAGGTCAAGATCCTTTCCCGATCGCATCGCAGTGCGAACCAGAGAGGTAAATTCCGCGGCGGCGACATCGAGATTGGCAGCGTTGCCTTCGTCGGTAAAAAACTTTTCCACTGACAGTCCATCAGCACCCATGATGAGCGCGCCAAGGCTTCCGTCCGTGTTTGCGACGATTGTTTGCAGGGCTTCTTTGAACATCGCTTTGGTGAAAAGACTTTAAGTGAAAAAAGGTCCGGCGGTCTATGCTTGCGCTTCGACCACCGGATAACCAAGTTCGTTCACATAGGTAAGGCCAAAAAGTTACGGTCGTTGTCCGCCCAATGCGCCTGGCCGTGCGGAATTAGTTCCGGGTTGGTTGTTGTTCTGACTCGGCCCGCCCTGATTCGGCTGAGGATTCTGCGGCTGCTGCTGCAACTCAGTCGGAGTGGGCGTGTTGGTTTGCGGATTGCCGAGCGGCACTGGCTGCGGCACCGTGGTGGTGCGCGGTCCGGTCTGCGGCGCGGTATTCGTCGGACGTCCGAAATAATCGGGCCGGTAAATCTTTGGCGTGATGAAGAAGAGAATCTCTGTCGAAGCCTTGATCACCGTCTTGCGTTTGAACAAGTTGCCCAGAATCGGAATGCTGGCCGCACCCGGCGTCCGTTGACGGCTGGTGCTGTCGATATCCGCCAGTACTCCGCCCATTACGGTCGTTCCGCCATCTGGCACCAGCACTTCCGATTGCATGCGCTGAGTGTCGATACCCGGGACGCCGCCTACGGCGATGGCCGAATTCAGCGTGTTGTTTTCGATCGTGACGCGCAGCACGACTGTGCCCGCGTCGGTGATCTGCGGAGTGATGGAAAGACGCAGCGGCACGGACACGAACGTGGTGGTCACCACCGCGGTTCCGCCGGCTGCCTGAGTCGTTTGCACCGGAATCTGCGATCCGCTTTCGATCTGGGCCGGCCGATTGTTCAGCGCGGTTACTCGCGGCGTCGCGACGGTCTTGGCTTCACCGCGATTTTCCGCCGCGCTGATCAGAAGTCCGATCTGGGCCGTGCCGAAAATACCGGTGGTCAATCCGATGACTGTGTTTGGAGTGGTCGCACCGAGATTTCCATTCGGCTGGAATGGACCCATCAGTCGCGACGTAGCATCGCGGATCGGATCCTGCACGCGCTGCGCGACACTGTTCTGGTTGTTCTGGTTACCGCCGGCGATGCTGGGCTGGGGCAACGAACTAATGTTGACCTGGCCACCCGTCAGCGGATTGAAAACGCTCATCGCTACCTGCGCGCCGAGGTCGCGGCTGAAATTGCGCTGCGCGATCACGATGCGGGTCTCAATTTCGACTTGCGGCTCGGGCTGGTCGAGAATCGCGACCAACTGGCGAACGGCTTCGATGTTTTCTTTGACGTCGGTGATAATCAGCGTGTTGCTGCGGCCATCGACTTCGATCGAGCCACGACGCGAAAGGCGTCGCTTGATGATCGGGAGAATGCCCTGATCGCCGCTGCCACCCGTGGCATCACCGCCGGCGCCGCCACTGTAACTCAGGTTGGTTGCGCCACCGGCGTAACCGCCGGTCGAGCCCGCGGCTTGCGCCAGGGTGCCTACAGCACGCGCGTAGTTCAAACGCACAAACTCAGTCACCAGCGCCGAGTTATCCAGACGGGCATCGCTAATCACCTTCTGCACTTCGGCTTCCTTCGCGAGGGTGTCCGACGAGGCGATGCGCAAAATATTGCCGTTCACTTCCGCGCCGAGCCGGTTGGCACGCAACAAAGCATCAAGCGCAAAGTTCCAGGGCACGTCCTGCACATTCACCGTCACCGGAACCGCACCCACCGAACTATCGATGACAAAATTGATGCCATATTGCTCGGTGATGTAGTTCAGGATGTCGCGGATGTCGGCATTGACGACATTGAGATTGATCGGCTCGCCGACAAATCCCGCCGCGCCATAGCGTCGGCCCTGCTCGGGCTGCTGCGTCTGGTTCTCCGATGCCGGCGAAACCCCGGACCGCGCCGGTAACGGCGTCGGTTCGGGACTTGGCTCAGCGGTCAACGTGCCGGGGGACACGCGGACGGACTCGGTTCGGGTGATGGCGAATGACTTGCCGGCAACCACAAAAGTGTTTCCCGACAATCCCACGATGCACGCGAATGCGCATGTTCTCGCCACGTTCATTTTTAGAGACTGCTTAGGCATTATTTCCCTCCTCAGGGATCCGACTGGAACCTCCGCCACGCGCTCGCCCGAAATGCCAGTTACGAACATTCAAACGCGCACCGCACTAAGCGGCTGTTCAGTCTTCGATTGTCAAAGTCGAGGTGATTGGCCGGTTTGGGCTCAATCGTTTCGGTCGTTCCGGCAGTCCAGACGGACTGCCGCGAAATTGTGTTACTGCTGATCCGGCACGGTCGGTTTCACGTTCTCTGGGGCCGGAGTGGCGGGTGACGCGCTGGCCGTAGTCATCGCCTGGACGGTGGAAACCTGGCGCAGCGCTTTAATCTCAATACTCTTATCGCGTTTACCGTCGGTCCATACGGTCTCGCGTCGAAACACGAGGCGCCCTTCTTCAATGGCCACTAACTGGCCGTCAAAGAATGACTCACCAGGATAGACGACGTAGGAGAGCTTGATCGGAGTAGCCTCGACCATCGCCGCCCAACCACGCGGTGTGCGAAAGATTCCAGTAACCTGCATTTCATTCAGCAGCAAAGCCGTGGTGGGCTTTGGCGGCGTAATGTGCGCAGCGGCCGCAGCCAATTTCTGCGCTTTGTAACGCTCAATGCGGGCCTGAATTGAAGGAGCCTCCAATTTCGAGTTCGTCTTTGGGGGCTTTATCAGGATTTCGTATTTCTTGAACGGATCGCGACCGCCACGCTTAACCGCGGCCGGCTTTTCTGCGGGCTTCTCTTCCTGCCCGAATGCGACGGTCAAGCCGCCCACGAAACTCACGGCGACAATCAGCGCCAGGTTCAGTCCGTATCGAAATGTGCGTTTGTGTTTCATTGTCTTCTTTCCCGGTTAATGCTGGATCGATAACTTACTTGGCGGGCGAAGCCGCAGGCGCGGCCGGCTGTGCAGCCGTCGGTGGAGTTGGCGGACTCTGTTTCTGCAGTTTCTCGCTCGAAACATAGTAAGCGGTCAGATCAAACCGAGCTTCGAGCGTCTTGTTCGAATTCTGCTTATCCAACTGCTTGATTTCAAAGTTGGTAATCGAAACGATGCGCTGATACTTCGCCATTTGGTCGAAGAATGATCGCAGGCCCGCGAACGAACTCTGCACGTTCACATCGATCTTCTTGCCGCTGTAGAAATCCTGCTGCACGTCGTCCTTCGGCGTGAACTTTCTTAGCTGCAGGCTGGTGGCGCGGGCGCGCTCCTGAATTCCCTGCAACACGTTGGTCAGCTCTTTCTGCTCAGGAAGCAATGCGCGCAGCTCTTCAAGTTCTTCCTGCTTATTCTCATAAGCGGTGCGGAATTCGCTGAGTCGCTGCGAAGCGATTTGGGCTTCCATGTTCGCTTTCTGCAGCACCGCGATTTTGTCCGTCAGTTCTTTGGTCTGCGCACGGGTGCCACGGGTAACGAAGTACCAGAAGCCCGCGTAGACGGCTACTGCAAGTGCGACGAAGACGCCCAATCTGGCGTACCAGGGAATGTTGTTTAGGCTTCCAATTTTCATGTTCTTTTCCTTGGCGGGTGGTTCCGGCAATCCCTCTTACTTCTTGGCGACCTGATTGGCAGGCGCCGGAGTTGTCTGCTGAGCAGCGGGTTTCGGTTTCGCGTAATCGCACTTGATCGTAAAGGTCACGACTTCGGGCACCGCCACGTTTGAGTCTTGCGGCGTCGTCGTCGAAGGTATGGTGGAGCCGCCCGGGGTCTTCAAGGTGAGAGGTTCCCGCGAAGTTTCAATGTTCAGGTTGCTGAACAAGCCTGACGAGAATTCCAGACTCTGTCCGAACCGGGTAACCGCGGCTTCGTTTGGCGATTCGCCCTTGATGATCAGCTCGGAATCCTTCTGAGCGACACTGCTGAGGTAAAGACCGGGAATGCTGTCGAACCGGGCTTTGATCTCTTCCAGGACTTCGCTCGGTCCCTGCTGCGAAGCGCGCAGCTTTTGAATCGCCTGAACACGCAGGTTGATGTCCGCGATCTTCTTTTCCAGGTCGGCCTGCTCGCGCTTGACGGCATTCATCTGATCGTTGATCCGTTGCTGCCGTTCGAGCTCGCTAACTGCGACGGAATGCTGGCGGCTGGTGCTGGCGTAGTCATAACCGACACCCAGGACCAGCAACGCCATCACCGTCAAAGCCAGCAAAAGCGTTTGCGTACGCGTGCTCGAGACTTTGTCCTCGACGAACGCAACCCCGACCGAACGATCTGTGATTGATTCTAAAAGGTTAACTTTAATCACCGCGCGTCAACTCCTCTCAGCGCCAGTCCAACGGCTATGGCCATCTCAGGCACGATCTCGCGCATGTACTCAGGGTCGAAACCGCGAGCATCGACGCGAATCTTGCGAAACGGATCAAACATCTCCACCGGTATTTCGAACCGGTTGGCAAGGAAGTCCACGAGACCCGTCAATTTCGAGCCTCCGCCCGAAACCAGAATCGACTGCACCGCAGAATTGCCGTCTTCGGCGGTGGCCCGGTAGAAGTCCATCGTCTTTTGAATTTCGAGGGCGAGAATGTCCGACACGGTGTCGAGGATCGGACCAATTTCGCGTTGCTCGGCGCCTTCAGGCAGGGCCATTCCGCGCTTAACGCTCTCGGCCTGATCGAAAGTCAAACCTAATTCCTTTTGCAGCAGCGAAGTGTATTGGTTGCCGCCAAAAGTAGCGTCGCGCGTGAATACTGACTGCACGCCATTCAGAATATTAATGTTGGTGGTGGAAGCGCCGATATTCAGCAAGGCGACTACGTTGCCCGGTTGCGGCTCGTAGTTCAGCTCGTAACAATTCTGAAGCGCGAACGCATCGACGTCGATCACCGTCGGTTGTTTGCCGGCAAGCTGGATCGCCTGTTTCAGATTGGCAATCTTGTCACGCTTGCAGGCCGCCAGAAGCACATGAATCGCGTCTTCCGAACGGGCAGTCACGTGATAGTCGAGATTGACGTCCGTGATATCGAACGGAATATGCTCTTCGGCATGCCACGCGAACGATTCCTGCAGTTCGTCTTCGGTCATTTGCGGCAGGACAATATTTTTCACAATCACTGAGTGACCGTTGACGCCAGCCGCGACTCGCGTCGTTTTGATCTTGTGTTCGTTGAAGATGTTGCCAATCGCGTCTGAGACGGCATTCAATTCCATGATTTGCCCGTCGACAACGGAATCGGACTGCAGCGTTTCGAAGCCGAGGCTGAGAAGTTGAAAGTCGCCACTCTTGCCCTGCAGCTCGACGGCTTTTACCGAGCTCGAGCCGACATCAACGCCGACCATACTTGTCTTTCCACGTTTCAACATTATGCGTGACTCCTTGCGACCTTGAATGTCTGGAGGCGTTGGCGCCGGACACGGGCGCGAGCGCGACGGGCGCGCGATAGACGCGCGCGCACTAATCGAATTCGGCAGGAATAGATTGCTTTATTCATTGATTCTCTCGAGACAAGTTGTGATTCGGAAGACTTCGCTTACGCGAAGGCGGGGCGACCGTTCCAGCGGCGGGCGTTTTCTGCCTTTTAACGATGCAGCAGAAAGTGAAAGAAAGCGAGGTGCTTGTCGGTGAAAAGCCCGGCGCTCAAACCGCCACTCCGAGACTACAATACGGTCTCAAACATTGTCAACATCATTTTGTTTCGTTAAAACTCCGCAATGTTAGTGCGAAAAGGCCGGTATTCTTGGGCGAAAAGTGGATAGTCAGCGGATAAGCAGCGGATTTCGGACAAATAATTAATTGGGCAGGCGCCCTTTCCCGTGCGGGCATTTGCCACGCTTTTCAAGACAGTTTACGATGCCCCACTTGTTAAAACAGCATCGCAAGAAGCTCTTCCTGCTGCTCTTCCTAATCGTCGTAGTGTCGGGTTGGATTTACTGGAATCGTCCTAAGAAGGACGACATGGCGACGTATGTTCCGGCTGACGCGCTCGCCTTTATTGAAGCCAACGATCTCGATGCAATCGCCGGCGGTATCCAGGAAACGGGAGCCTGGCGGGTCCTGGCCGGTCCCCTGGGCGCGCCAGCTACTTTGCTTCCCCATCGCAGACTCATTCAGCTCGCGCGATGGACCGGAATAGGTTCAGCCGAAGCCGTGTTGGCGGCGCGCTCACAAGTCGCATTCATCGTCAGACAGCCCCAAGCCACCGAAAGCGAGGGAACACTCACCATAAAACCTTTGGTGGCAATGGTCATTGAAACGCACACGGCGCAACGCCGCATGAAACCGGTCCTTGAAAAACAAGTGGAACGTTTCGCGCAACGCTTTTATGGACAGCCCACACTTTCGCGGAAGCAATTTGCCGGAGTCGATATCGCGACCTGGTCATCGGCCGATAACACACGTCACCTCGTCCTCGCATTTATCGAAACCGTGGCCATTGTCGGTAATGACGAGGCGCTGGTGATGAATTGTGTTGAGGTGCGACGCGGCCTCAGGCCGTCCCTGGCCAACAACATCCAGCTTGCTCAGGCGCGCGGGCTCATGACCACCACAAACAGCCAGGTGTTTGGCTTCATTCCGAAAGCCGGCGTGAAACCTGCTGTGCAAGCCTGGGCGCTAAATCGCGCGGGCGGCTCGCCCAACGCTGGGATCGTGGTCCAACTTATCTCGAGCACGTTTGGCAATATGATCGACGCGTTTGCGTGGACTTCGAAATTTGAAAACGGCAACGCCGAGGATCGCTGTTACGTAGCGCTCGCCGAAGGCGTGGCCGAGAAAATCCGTCCCAGCATCTCGCCACAATCCGGCGCGCTGGACACCGCCTTCCAGTTCGTTCCTGCTGAGAGCGTGTCCGTGACTTCCTATCAATTTCATAACGCCGACAGCTTCTGGCGCGACCTGAATACGGTGATGTCATCTCATTCGGACGTTCTCGGCGCAATTACTTCCAGACCCCTATTGAGAACTCTGCTCGAGCCTTACGGAATTCTTGATGCCGATGGTTTTTTTTCCGCCGCTGGTCCCCGGCTACAAATTATTCGCGTCGCCGAAAACAGTCCCGCCGTATTGGTCGCGGAGGCATTCGATCGAGCGACCTTGCGCAAGTTGGCGCAGCAGCGTCTCGGAGCAAAGTCACGGACTGAGATGGTCGGCGATGCTGAGTTGCTGACCTCGGCCACCGATAACTGGTCTGCAGCCCTCGTGGGTAATTATTTTTTAAGCGGGCCGGCGGACTCCGTCCGTCGCTGTCTTGCAGCCAAAGCACAATCGCAATCGATCACAGGGGTCGAGACGTTCCGGCGCTCGCAAGCTGCGGTTGACGCGACTCTGCCGATTATTGCTTTGTCGTATTCCAAAGATCGTCAGGCAGCGATCTCTTTTGTCGAACTCTTCTCGCGTCAGGAACGGTCAACGTTCTCGGCGAATGCCGACGAGATTCAGCGTGCTTCGCAAACTCTTCCCTACGCGGTCACCGCCACGCTGATGCAAGGCAATGGGCTCGAATGGTCATCGCGTTCGTCATTCGGATTGCTGGGTTCGTTCTTCACGACATTTCGCCCGGAGAGATCCCCTTGAGTCAAGGTGAACTTCTAATCGCGACCAGCAATGACGGCAAACTGCGTGAGGCTCGCGAAATCTTGAAAGACCTGGGCTTTCGACTCCTTACGCTGTCAGATTGGGAAACGATCGAGGCCGTTCCGGAAACAGGTGTGACCTTCATCGAGAACGCTTCGTTGAAAGCTACCGCGTATGCCCGCCAGACGCGGATGCTGACACTGGCCGACGATTCGGGTTTGGAAATTGATGCGTTGCACGGCGCACCCGGTGTTCGGTCGGCTCGGTTCCTGGGCCCGGACGCATCCTATGAAGTTCGGAACCAATCGCTGTTGGACCAGTTACGCAGTCACCAAAATCGGGCAGCCCGCTTTGTTTGCGCGATTGCGATTGCGGACGCGAATGGCAAGTTACTGAACGTGTCCACGGGAACTTGTGAGGGGCAGATCGCTACGGCGGCGCGCGGCTCGGGCGGTTTCGGGTATGACCCCATCTTCATTCCCGACGCTTTCGACATGACCTTTGGGGAGCTGTCCGGCGAAATCAAGAATCAGATTAGCCATCGCGGACGCGCTCTGAAAAGTGCGCGCGAATTTCTGAGTGGCTTGACCGGCAGTTCGAGCGGTAGCTAGAATGGCGCGACCGTCGCAGAAGCCAAGCCTTTTTGCGAACGAAGCGGGGCGTAGCACAGCCTGGTAGTGCGCTCGGTTTGGGACCGAGAGGTCGGAGGTTCGAATCCTCTCGCCCCGACCATTTTCTTTTGCTCAAAGCCACCAAATTGGTGGCTTTTGTCATTGTTGTGCGGTCTCAGCGTCAGAAAATCGTCGAATCCGGGGTCACAGGAGCAACTATTTTCAAAAAAAGGCCGGAAAAATGCGGTTTCTTGCAGACTTTATCGTTCGTCTGTGGTATACCTTTGAGCCAGTTTTTCAATTTTGCTGAAGTTTTGGAGGTGGGGAACCACAATATGGCGACCACGGCAACTGGCAGGAAACGCATGACTCAGTCGGACGTGATCAATCACTTTGCTGAGAAAACCGGGATGAAGCGCGCCCAAATCAAAGAATTGTTTGAAGAAATCGCCAACCTGGCGACATCTGAAGTCAAATCAAGCGGAGAATTCGTGCTTCCCGGGTTTGGAAAGCTTGTTCGCTCAGAGCGAAAAGCGCGCGAAGGCCGCAACCCGGCAACCGGCGAAACTATTCAGATTCCGGCGAAAACCACGCTGAAGTTTCGTGTAGGCAAGGCGATGAAGGACTCCGTCCTTCCGCGGAAGTAATCGGCCGCTACGCGTTTCCAAAGGAACCGCGCAAGAGTCCGGACACCGGCCCAGTGCCCTTTTCAGGGGCATGACGCCGGTGTTTTCTTTGAAACCTCACATTTTTGTCACCACGCCAGCCCGAACGACCGTTTTCCTGAATAAATCGCAGCATTCACTCGCCCAAAAGCGCCGCGGCCTGGGTTATCCGCCTGGGACCGAAAAAAACTGTTCCGGAACGGGGATGGTTCATGCTATAGTCTCCGGTTCCGTTGGAACAGTTTGAGCGTGCCGTGAACCCTCGTACGGGTTTGAAGTCTGCAATAATGTCCGAAACGCAAGGACTTTGCATCCTCCGGAATTGTAAAAGCATCTATGTATTTAAATCGAAGCGCTGATTTTAGCTGTCTTAGAAGGAGAGAGATCGAACGTGAATTTTGACAAGGGCCTGCCGCTGGCTGAGCGGCTTCAAAGAATCGACCATATTCAAGCGCGGCGTTTCTCGAAACTGGCCGGTACCGTTTTGGAAATCGCTACCGAGGGAATTATTCGTCATCTCACCGCCTGTGATCGGATGGATGTAAATCCCGATATTTCAGCTGTGAGAGAGATTATCGACGATGCTCTCAACGGCCGGCGTGTTTACGCTGAAGCTGCAGAGATTACGCGAGCTGCGTAAAGTCGCTATCTCATAACCGCAATTCGAACCGTGAGGCTGCC
>DATENN010000216.1:0-5039 GCA_035275045.1 Pyrinomonadaceae bacterium | reverse complement strand
GATGCCGGTAAAGACGCGCCAGAGTTTCCGACTCGCGGACCAGATCGATTCGATCGCTGGCCATGCCGGTCTGCAAATCAGTAATCAGCTTGCCTTCGTGCACTCGGCCGTCGATAGTCAGCTCGCGGCGTTGCCCGTCTGGCTTCTCGACAAACATATGCATCGCGGTGCGCGGCGCAAGTAAATAAAAAATGTATTGCAGGTCGGGCAGGTTTTTTCTGGTTACCACCATGCCCTCGAGACTTAGCACGCGATCACCGGCTTGCAGTCCTTTGGCTTCGGCATCGGAATCAGGCTGCACGGCGATGATGTAGGCTTTGTCGCCGATCAACCGCATTTCCCAACCATGCTCAACGCGTGTCGTGCGCCGCGGCGGTACGAAAAAGGTGTGCGAATCCTTTAGCTCCATCACAGCGCTGGCGAGAATGCCAAGAATTTCGTTTAAGTTCTGGGCGTTCTTGATCTTTTCATCCGCAGCCTTGAAATGATTTTCGAGGTCGAGGCCGTGAAAGGACGGATCGTAATAATTCTTCTTAATATCGCTTTGAATGACGGAAAGAATGGTGCGACCCATTTCGCGGTTGTAGCTCAGCGACTGGGCGCTGGCAACCAGCGCACACGAAAGCAGGAATGAAAGTGTAATGAAGATCCGCAAGCAACGATTTGGGCCAGGTCTTGACAGCATGAGAGGAACCCCTTTTCGAGATAATCCCTAAGTATTTTGTAAGGCGGCAACGCACTCGGGTGGACCGCGTATTGTCCTATTTCTATTTCCTCTGTCCTCGGTTCTCTGTGATCCGTGGTGAATGCTTGTTCAGCGCGCTTAAGACTGAGCGACAAAGGGCATTAAGGTTCCACAGAGAAAGCTGAATTAGGTCACTACCGGTGGACCGCTTTTGATGTACAACAAACGTTGAAGGGTTGTAAAGTGACGGCGTTTTCGGCGGTGCGGTGCAGTTTGAAACCCCTGGTTCAGAGTTAAAGCTTCAGCGTTAGCTTGGACAATCAGCAGCCTAAAGGGCTGAACTCTGAACTGCCAGCCTCAACTGCAACAAGTATCCTGTAATTTGTAACGCAAACTGCTAGTCTGCGATTGTTTTTCGAAGAGTATATGGAGACCAAGTTGACGCACATACGCCACGGATTTGGCTCAGTACGTCCATACATCTATGGCGGTCTCACTCTTCCGGATTTCGTCGAGTATGTTTTTGGCGCCAGGCAATTGGAGCGGCACGATTTCAATGAACGCTCGTTTCACTACGAGGGTCAACTCGGCGATTCCGTAATTGTCATCGAAGCCGGAGATTTGCCCGCGCATGAGAGCGGCACAAAATCTTCAATCTACGTTTATGTGGCGGACGTCGATGCAACTTTTGCCCGAGCGCTTGAACGCGGAGCCATTACGATTAATGCCCCCGAAGAAAAACCTTATCAGGAACGTCAGGCTGGATTTAAGGATGCCTCCGGAAACACCTGGTGGATTTCGACCTACACCGGTGCGTAAGGATTAATGAGGACGCGGCCTTGCAGAGACTCCGAAACATTTCACTAATGGTCGCGATCATCCTGTGGGCCACATTGTTAGGTGGCATCGTCTATTCGCACATAGTGTTTTTCCCGATTTATTTATCGGCGCTGCCCGATTCCGCCAATTTGGTCCATGGACCCTACGCGCTTAACGACTCAAGCTTCTGGGTGCTACTCCATCCTTTAACGATTTTGATGCTCGTGCTGACGCTGATTTTGAACTGGAGCGTGAAAAGGCGCCGGGTGCTCATCGCCATCAGCTGTGCCGTCTACGCGCTTGCCATCATCGCTACCGCGCTTTATTTCGTTCCCGAGTTGCGAGCATTCCTCGCCAGTCCGGAATCGTCCGTTTCGCGTGCGGAATGGTTTGCGCGAGGCCAACGCTGGCAACACTTAAGTTGGGTACGCGGTGTCTTCATGTATCTCGCTTTCATTCCACTGCTGCTCGCCTGGCGAGAGTCTTCGCGCGCTTAGCCGGGTACCGTTCCAAAATGTAATTTTTGCTGGCTTGTCTCTGACCACGTCTGCGCCTCCATGGTAGAAAAACTCAGCCAAGATTCCACCCCGAAGTCACAGGGAACGCTCAAATTAGTTACAATCGAAGTATGAAACGTTCGGGCGTTGCTGATCTTCCGCTTCACGGCGGCCGTGTGCCGTCCTGGCTTGCCGAGCGCATGACAAAACTCGGCACCGCCGTAACCGAAGCAATTATTTACGACTACGGCACTTCTGCATTTCTTTCACGCTTAAGCGATCCATTTTGGTTTCAAGCTTTTGGTTCAGTGATGGGAATGGACTGGCATTCATCGGGCATCACCACTTCCGTAATGGGCGCGCTCAAACGAGGGCTGGGACCGCGCGCAGACGAGCTCGGACTCTACATCTGTGGCGGTCGCGGCCGGTTTTCGCGTAATACGCCGCATGAGTTGCGCGCGATTGCCAATCGGCGCGGGTTTGATGGCGAGGCGCTGGTCCGAACTAGCCGGCTAACCGCACGAGTCGATAACAATGCCATCGCGGACGGCTTTCAGATTTATCTGCACAGCTTTGTGTTAGCGGCCAACGGCGAGTGGATCGTCGTGCAACAGGGGTTGAACGATGCCAATGGAATGGCGCGCCGTTATCACTGGCACTCTGCATCCGTAAAGGATTTTGTGGCCGAACCACACACGGGAATTGTCGGCGAACACCAGGGGACCATAATGAACCTCGTCGATGCCGCCGCGCGTCCGGCGCAAACCGCCATGCTGGAAGTTGTAAACGAGCATCCCGACAAGACGCTGCACGAGGCATCTCGCATTGCTCAGTCAGTCTCAACGGCGGCAGCGAACGTGCCTCATCTTAAGATGCCACCGCATCATGAAGTCCGCCCGGCCAACGTCGATCTAAAACGCCTGGGAGCTGTGCTTGCCGTAGCGTACGAACGCGACCTGCACGACTTTGCTGAATTGTTATTGCTTGAAAAACTCGGACCGCGCACACTTCAATCACTTGCACTCGTGGCCGAAGTGGTCCATGGAACGCCAAGCAGGTTTAATGACCCGGCGCGATTTTCGTTCGCGCATGGCGGCAAAGATCGTCATCCTTTTCCTGTTCCGCTAAAAACGTACGACGAATCGCTGAGCTTTCTTCGACGCGCGCTCGACAACGCAAAAACAGGCAATGGCGCAAACAAGGTCACCGGCAAAGAAAAGCTCGAGGGCATGAAGCGGCTCGAACGTTTCGCGCGCAGCGTCGAACAGAAACTCAAGCCGCAAGCGGATTTTGAAAAACTAATCGCACACGAGAATCGCATTTCCCCATCGCTTGATGGCCGTTCTGTTTTCGATGATCCACCGCGCAGGAATTTCAATTTAAGCAAACAGCGGTCATTGTTCCAGGAGTAGCACAGACTCTTTAGCCGCTTCGGTAGACCGACTCTTCAGCGAGGGAACACAGACTGAAGTCTGTGCCACTGTTACACGACTTTTTGGTCTGCGTAGTCCTCGGAACTGAAACGCTTCTTTTCAGCGCGCGCAACCCTGCGTTATCCTCATAGCGTCGCGAACAATCAATCAAAGGAGAAACAATCTTGGAGAACGCAAAGAATCTCGCTGTCGCTATCTGTCTCTTGGCTGCTCTGGTCATTGCCTGCAAAACCGCAACTAATACCAATACCGCTAATCCCGTAACGGCGAATACAAACTCTTCGTCCACTTCGAAAAATGAAGCCGACTCAGATGTAATCCATTCGAGCAGCGGTGTGGAAAAAGAGAAACCCGAAAGCGGCAAAGCCAACATCCAAGGAAAAGTTTTCTTCAATGAAAAGCCCGCCGAAGCTATCGATGTGAAACTCTGTGAAAAATTCAATCGCTTTCTTGGCGGTTGCTCCGGCCAAACCTATACCGCAAAGACGGATGCGAACGGTGAATACGTAATCAAAAATGTTCCACCGGGAATTTACGAAGGATTAATTGCGAAGGTCTTCAACAGCAATTTTTATGTTTTTGCGACGTCGGGTTTCATCAGCTCCGCAAAATATGAGGTAGAGCAAGACAAGACGTTCTTTGCTCCGGACACAAACCTCTTCAAGAGTGATCTCAAATTAGTCTCACCCAAAGCGGGTGAAAAGATTGCTCCCGAAAACATCGAACTAAAGTGGGATGCTTATCCTGACGCGGCATACTACAAGTTCAGCATCAACGCCGACAGTTCAACTGATGCGCAAACGGAGTACGACTATATCAACAAGCGAGTCGACGGCACGTCGTTCGTTTTGGATAAGCCGTTGAGTCCGGGTAGCTATACCTGTCAGGTACAGGCCTTCAACGGCAACGATGTCAAACTTGCTGAAAGCGCTGACGACATTAAGTTCACAGTGACAGCGAAATAGCGCGGCGATGAGCAGTCGCTATTCAGCCGACGTAGCGGTCATCGGCGCCGGTGTTTTCGGCGCCTGGACCGCGTACCAATTGCGGCAAAGCGGGCATGACGTGCTGCTAGTCGATGCCTACGGCGCCGGTAACAGTCGATCTAGTTCGGGTGGTGAATCGCGTATTTTGCGAATGGGCTACGGACCCGACGCGATTTACACCCGCATGGCCCATGAGTCATCAAGATTATGGGCGGATGTCTTTGCGGAGTGTGGCAAGTCCCATTTATTTCAATCGACCGGCGTGCTGTGGCTGGCCCGCGAACACGATGCTTATTGCGAAGCCACCCTTAAGACTTTTGAGGAAAGCGGAATTAGCTTTGAGAGAGTGAGTCGCGACGAGCTGGATGCGCGTTACGCGCAATTTGATTTTGGGCCAATCAGCTGGGGAATTTTGGAACTTGAGAGCGGTGTGCTCTTGGCGCGCCAGGCAATACAAGCCCTCGTTCGCGAAATGCAGTCGGCCGGACTGAATTATTTAACGTCGGTCGTTGAACCAATCAACGCCGTCGGGCCGAGGTTGACGTCTCTCACGGCAGCTAATGGAGAAACGATCACCGCCGACAAGTTTGTATTCGCCTGTGGTCCATGGCTGCCAAAA
>DATENN010000215.1:0-9904 GCA_035275045.1 Pyrinomonadaceae bacterium | reverse complement strand
ACCTCAGCGCGCAACCGTGCTTCTTCCGCGGCGCGGGCTTGAGCTTCAGCTTCGAGCTTACGTCTGGTTTCTTCTTCGGCGCGACGGCGCAGTTCTTCTTCTACGCGAAGACGGATTTCTTCTTCGGCTTTGCGACGTGCTTCTTCGATCGCACGCGCGCGCAATTCATCTTCCAGTTTGCGCTTAGCTTCCTCTTCGGCGCGTCTGCGGGCCTCTTCTTCCGCACGACGTCGAGCTTCTTCTTCAGCCAACCTGCGCGCGGCTTCAGCCTCAGCACGCTGCTTGGCAATTTCCTCCGCAGCTTTGCGCAACGTTTCCGCCTCAAGACGAAACTGCGCTTCCTCTTCGGCGCGCTGGCGGGCTTCCTGCTCGGCGCGGGTGCGAGCTTCGCGCTCGGCCCGGATACGAGCCTCTTCTTCGGCCTTCTTACGCGCGGCTTCTTCGGCCGCACGTCGACGCATTTCCTCTTCAGCGCGAACGCGAGCTTCAATCTCCAGGCGCGCCGCCGCCTC
This sequence comes from Pyrinomonadaceae bacterium, assembly GCA_035275045.1. Lineage (GTDB taxonomy): Bacteria > Acidobacteriota > Blastocatellia > Pyrinomonadales > Pyrinomonadaceae > PSRF01. The sequence goes on along the minus strand of DATENN010000215.1, from coordinate 9,392 downwards.
TCGCTGAGCTTTTTCTTTTGCTTCGTCTTCGGCCTTCTGGCGGGCCACTTCAGCCGCAATTCGCTTGCGCTCTAACTCTCCAGCAGCGCGACGCAATGCGGCTTCTTCAACTCGTAATCGCTCTTCAGTGGCTGCGAAACTCTCGTTTACAACGGGCGGTGCAACTGGAACGTTAACAACAGGTTGAGATACCGGCGCATTCAAGTATTCAGAAAAGATTTCGCGTTTGACCGGCGCGGTGTCTACTGGCGTTGCGACGGCTGGTGGCTGTTGTAGGACTTGCGCGGCGGGGATCGGTTTGCTTGCTTGTTTCGCCTGCGTAACTGTGATGGCGTTGATCGCATGGCGAATGATTGCTTCTGGAAGTTGCCGGCTGGTTTCACGTGACAGTAAATCGTGAAGCGGCGAGATGGCAGCGAGGTCGCCGGTTTGCGCGAGCGATTCAACTGCCGCGCGCCGGACTTCGGGTGCCGTATCAAACAACGCCGCGATCAAGTGCGAGGTGACGGTGGGCGCATTTACAATTCCGAGTTTGCGCGCAGCCGCGGCGCGCTCAGTCGGCGAATCAGCCATTCTCAATTGCCGGGTCGTGTCGTCGAAATATCCGTGGCCCATGAAACCGCGTCGGGCTGCGTCCTGATGATCACGGTTGCCTCCGGTCAAGGCCGCCAAGAGCTGTGCCGAAATGATTTGCCTGGTAGCTGAATCGGCAGCATCAATGACGTTTACGTCGTACTCGCGGTTCGCCAACAGTTTTTTAACTTCACCTTCGGCGCGTTCAAACTGAGTTGAGGTAACAGAAAGGGGCTGTTCATGGATCAAGGATATTGCCTCCGGAATATTTCTTTGAGCGGTGGGCGCTTCTGTTTCTGACGATGGAGTGGTGTTTATGGCTTGTACCTGCGGAGCGGATTGGCCGCGCGTTTTTAGATGGGAAATGAGTTGAGCCTTGCGAGCGGTTAGTTCATCGCGCAGAGAAGGAGTCAAAACGCCTTTTGGCGCGTCAACGATCAATCGATCACTGCCGTCATCCTTGAGACCGATCTTGATCCCAAGTGCTTCGCAGGTTTGCATTAATGATTCAATGCTCATAACTCAAAAACCTCCCGGTCTTCTCTGTTCGTGTCGCCGTTCGCAATTAAGGCGGCCTTCGCGGTTTCGTCCGCCGGTGGGACCGGCGTGGAACGCCAATCTGGTACCTGCTCATCCGCCGCGATCACGTCCGCTGACTCAACATACATGGGCTCTGCGGCGGCAGCCGGCTCCGACTGCGCAACTTCCTGTTCAGGCTCGGTCGCATACTTCGGTTGCGAAAGTACTGGTTTGGTTCGCCCCGTGCGCGCCTTAGTTCGCGGGCGTCGATAAAGCACGAACGCGAGGGCAGCCGCGATTGCGGAAACAATCAAACCTGCAAGCAAAACACTCTTCCGATTCGCAGCGAACCAGGTTCGTGCCGACCCATTCGCTGTCGAACCGGTCGAGTAACTGCTGGAACGTGGGCCTGAAGTTGCCGGTGTTGAAACGGTAGCCGGACTGTTGGTCCATGCCGGGTAGCTCGGTTGTGACGCAGGCGATGGCAGGGCTACGGGCGCTTGCACCGTGGGCGATGAACTCGCATGGCGGTTCGTTTCGCTCGAAGCAGTCTGCGATAACTCTTTCGCGGAGCGCTGCGAAGTTGTTCTGATGGGTCGCGCTTCGTTCACAACTCTTTCACGCGAGTAGCTTGACGACTCCGACGGCGCCGGACCCGCGGTATCTCGTCTCCGATCGGTATTGACTGGAGTAGTCACGCTTGCTGGGCGCGTATTCGCGGCGCTGGCAGGGTTGCCACGCTGAGCGCGGGCGAGTGAAGTGAAGATAACATCCAGCCGATTTCCTCGTTGGTCAACACGGGCGCTAGCGCCAGGCTGGAGCTTAAAGGAGATAACAACGCTGTCACCGACTCTTTGCACTTGAACGTCGTCGAACCCATCGCCGTGAAATGACGGTTGCACTGTCGCAAACTCAGCGGCAGGAATACGCACATAAAAACGTTCACCCCGCCGGAACGCTTCGTAGTCGCTTAACCCCGCGTCGGAAACGACGGTGACTCGTGCGCCGTCCGCAGCTGAACCCAATTGAACCGAGGTAATGTGTTTGTCTGTTTTGAGTTGGGCCGCACCCGATATGAAAGCAATCGAAACAAGACAAACGGACGCAATGGAGATGGCTATATTCCATCCGCTGGCAACCATTTTCGACTTGATCACGTTGATTTTCATTGGGGCAAATGAAGGGGGCTTGCTATTGCATTATGCGATGCTGGCTCCGCACAGTCCAGACATTAGAATTCGAATTCATCCATATCGCTTGACACTTCCGGTGCAAATTCGGGGGCTGTTGCACTGGGCAATTCGTCGTCGATTACTACTGACGCAGGTTCTTCTGGTACTAGCTCGGCTTCGATCGTCTGGTTCTCTGCGGTTGGCGTATGTTCCAAGCGATAAAGGGCATCGAGCAGAGTGGTTTTTACGTCTTCGCGCATTCCATCTCGCACCGCAAGCTCTCGCAATTGTTGCGCAACTTCGGGCTCGTTCGTGCATGCCAAGAGATGCACCGCCTTCATGCGAACATTGCTATCGGGATGGTTTGCAATCGCTTCCGAAATCGGCTCCACAATCTTCGCTTTGGCTAACAAACAGATCAGACAAAACGTTTCATAAGCCTGCCGATGATCGCTCGACGCGAGCCGGTCAAGATTTTGTGAAACGATGCCGGCCTGCAAACAAGCCTTGGCGACCTTTCTGATTGTTTCTTCATCGCCCGATTCAATGACGCGGACATAAGCGTCAGCACGATCGAAACTGAGGCGACTCAACGAGCGAGCGGCGGCTGCCCTTACTTCACGAGTCTCATCCGATAAACCTAACAGCACGGCGGCGAAAACCGACTCATGATTGATGGCAGCTAAAGCTGAAATCGCCTGGGATCTGATGGCCGGCTCATGATCGTTTTGCGCCACCAGCGTCATCGCCCCTACGGAGCTTTGAACCGCGAATTGCATCAGGGCTTTCAGTGCTTCAGCGCGATTGGGAACATCATCACTTTCGAGCATCGTCAGCGCCTGGGCCAACGCGGGATCGTCCGAGCCTTCCGGCAGCTCCTCAATAGGCGCCGGCGGTTCAAGGTGTGTGATCTCTTCGACAATATCGGTGCCATAGCCGCTCCCAAGCAGACCTGGTTCCGGAACTGCATCGAAAAAGTCCAATCCCTCGACCGAGCAGGCGCTCAAGGTGCGGCTTAACAGCGAGCTAGGTACGTCGGGATGCGTGCGGGCTATGTCGAGCAGAGCACCAATAGCGGATGGAATCTTCAGCTCGCCGATACTGACAACTGCTTGATTACGAACAATCGATTCCGAGTCGTAAAGACTTTCCAAAAGAAACGGCAAAGCAGCGGGCGATTTAATATCGCCTAACAGGCGCGCAGCCGATGTTCTTTCGAAGGCATCAGACGCGAGTAACAGCGAAGCGCACTGGCGAGCGACAAAGCCATATTCTTCCAGGGCTTCGCGTGCGCGGCGGCGCGCGGGTTCATCGAGTTCCTGAGAATTCGCGCCTTTGATCAATGAAGCTTCGATGGCGCGGCGATCATCAATCGCTCGTGAGGACAAAACGTCCAGGCGATGGGTTTGACCGAGTATCAGCTTTCCAACTTCCTGATCTATGCGGTACGCGCCGTAGAGCGAAGTGGGACCAGCGACAGGTAATCGCGTGACCGCCGTGCGAGACGAACCATTCGAACTGGCCTCACGTTTCACTAGACTAGTGCTGGATGAAGTAGCCTGCGTCATAGCCGCCGATTCGTTCTCTTCAAGATCGTCATTAGCCCATTCCCCTTCGGCAGTCTGGGCCGCGGAGGCGACTTCTTCCCGCGAGCGCAATTTGCGCGATACGAGTAGGCCAAATAAACCAAGGGAAAAAACAATCAAAACGCTGGTGCCGGAAAATACAGAAGCCATCCAACCTTCGTTTTGCGGCGCTGCGGTTATTTGTGAAGGCGCCACAGTTTCGGTTGAGCTGGTCTGACCGGGCTCGTTCGGCACTATCGCGGCAGGATTGACGTTGTTTGACGGCGTTGCAGGTGAGGTCGTGATTGACGAAGGATTCGAACCTAAATCTTCAACCGTGGAGGAGACTCTAAAAGGCGCGCTGTCACCTTGAGTCGTTGATTGAGGCTGTCGTTCTTCAAACAGTTGCTGTTCGATCGGAGGTGCCAGAACTCGGTCGGATTCGAGCGGTCGAGGCAACAATCTGCTATCGACGTGCAGTTGCATCCGATTGCCTTCAGTTTGGACATTTACAGAAGCCCCGGGCCTCACTTGCAACAGAACCTCCAGAGAAGTACCCAGGCGGCGGACGCGTACACCGCGGCCCGCGCTCAACGATTCCGCCGCCACAGTGTTTGGGACAACAACGTGATAACCCTCGCTGTCTTGCCAGGTTTGAGCCTGATTCAATGAGCCATCGGCAACGATCGAGATGTCGGTGGCGACCCCAGAAGCTTGCACATTGATCCCCGAGACCCGGGAGGGAGCGTTCAGTCGCTGGGCCTGAGCAAGGAGCGGGAGTATGCCAAGAATCGCGGCTGCCAGTGTGAGCCCACCAAGGCGTCCAACATTCGACAGCTTTGCCGTCGACAGGGCAGTAGATGTTTTTGAGTTGAGTTTCTGCATTGCTTTGAAGGACAGTTGGCTTTTGAGTCAAGCCGCTGCCAAATCAGGAAGGATCAATTGCCTGGAACAACTGTCGCGGCCCCGTTAGGAACCGGTATCGGCGAGACGACGAACGCTATTGCTCGTCGCTGAACTTGTACCCAATACCCCAAACGGTAAGAACCATTTGCGGGTTTTCGGGATTGTCTTCGATTTTCGCGCGCAAACGATTGATATGCGAATCGATGGTGCGATCGTAGCCTTCGTAAGAGTAATCCCAAATCTTTTCCAGCAGGTACTTGCGGGGGAATACACGACCCGGGTTCGAAGCGAAGAGACGAAGCAGATCAAACTCTTTAGGAGTCAGATCAACTTGGCGCTCTCCGATGGTAACTTCACGTCGCGCTGGATCGATACGCAAATTGCCGCGCGTGATCGGCGCTTCATCTTTAACACCGTCGCCGCCCGCCGGCGTTTTACTTCTTCGCAGCACCGACTTAATCCTCGCTTCGAGCTCACGCAAACTAAAAGGTTTGGTGATGTAATCGTCGGCGCCCATCTCTAATCCAAGTACCTTGTCAACGACATCGTCCTTTGCCGTCAGCATCAGAATCGGCACATGAATGGCCTTTTCTCGAAGCTCGCGGCAAACAGCCAATCCATCCATTTTGGGCAACATGATGTCCAGAACGACAGCGTCCGGAGTTTCATCCAGCGCTGACTTTACGCCCATCATGCCGTCTTCGACTGTTTTCACGATGTACCCTGCGCGAGAGAAATACTCGCTTATAGCGCTCGAGATGTTCTCGTCGTCCTCGACGACAAGCAGTGAGATCTTGCGCTCGCTTGGCTCGGTTGAATGACTATTGTCCCTGGACGTTTTCTGTCTGTCAGTAGCTGTAGTTGTCATCAGAATGACTCGCGGGAACTGACAAGCAGGAGATTAAGAGGGTAGGCATCATCGGGTATGACGCCTTTCGGGCGAAGGAATAGTAGCAGGACATCTGCGACAAACTCAAGCCCTAAGTTTTGCTGGCTCAACGCCCAAGGCGCTCGCAGCCCCCGAAAATCTACCTGTTGAGCGTTCGTTCCCATGTTCAATCTGCTCAAAGCTGTGCAGATTAATTCGTTTCAGCGAGCAGCTGCGCAAAGAATTGTACGGCCATGATACGCTGCTGATTCCCGCCGTTTGCGCATTCCGTATTAATTTGGTTGGGCCGCGGCCGGTACGCTTGCCAAGGTTGCCTTTAATCGTTGCGCGGCCTGCAGAACGAAGCCTTTCAGCAGCGCGCCGCCTACGTCACCTTTGCCGAACTGTTCCAGTAGGCTTACCGCACGTGAATCGCGAAAAGCGACAAGGGCGTCCACCGCTGACCGAACCTGGCTGAAGCTATCCTTTTCTAAACCTCGCTTCAACATCTCGCTGACGATCGGCACCGTGCGCGGATCGTCTTTACCGACCGCGCCTAAAAGTGATAAAGCCGAGGCGCGCACTGAAGATCGGTTGCCAGGCCCAACGAATTTGAAGCCGAGTTCGATCGCTCGCTTATCACCGAGCGCCGCTAACCCCGCCAGCGCCGAAGCCCGAACGGTGTCATGCCAGGATGGCGCATCAAGTAGCTTTGTCAACGCTTCGTATGCGACCGGATCCTTCGTTTGTCCCAGCGCCCGCGCTGCTTCGCCGATAACCGCGTAACTTTGATCGCTTAGCGCCTGAAGATACACATTCGCGAGAGCCACGTCATGCGTAGCCGCTAGTGACCGGATCGCACGTGCGCGAACGCGCGATTTCGGATCCTTCGTGGCAATTGCAATGAGCGCTTCTTTGGCAGCAGCAGTGTGCGGATTATTGAGTGCAAAAACCGCCTCGATTCGCACACCCCAAAATTTGTCATTCTTCGCCGTTGCGACCAGGAGGCTTTCGATCTGCTCCTTCTCCGCTGGGTTGTTTTGCTTTGCCGCCAATTGCTGTAAAGCCCAAACGCGGCCCAGTACATCCTGGTCGTTTGCCAATTGATAAGCGAGTTCGTCAGTCGACTTTTCGAAGCGCAACTCTTTGATTAGAGTACTGCCGTAATCGAAATTGACGAGCAACGGTGCCGAATCGGCAGTAAGTGTAAAGGTTTGTTCCTCCCGCGGTTCGATCTGCACACGTTCGATTTTCGTGCCGGCGGCGGTGGTGATTTCAATGTCCACCGGCATTTGAAAGAAGGTTACCTGCGGATATTGCGAGTTGGGATCCGGCTTCTGCTCCTGCTTGACGTCAAGCTTCAGCGTCTTGGCAGTTTCATCATAGTGCTGGGTCACACGGAAGATAGGATGACCCATCTTGTAAAGCCACTCGTCAAAAAACCAATCCATTGACTGACCAGTCGATTCTTCAATAGCAATTCGAAACTGCTCGGTTTCAACGGATTGGTGGGCATACTTGGTCAGGTAATGGTTGATCGCACGCCACCAGTTTTTTTCTCCAAGTACCTGCCGCAGCATGTGCAGCACGGCTCCGCCGCGTGGGTAGCTGTACGTATCGAACATCGCATCCGGATTGGCGTAATGCTTAGTGACAATCGGTCTTCGCAAACCTCTGGCCCAGGCTTCGTAATACTGATCCTGATTGTTCTTAACGTCGAGGTAGAGAAATTCGTCATGGCCGAGATTATGTTCATCCCACAACGCTTGAAAGTAAGTCGCAAAACTCTCGTTCAACCAGATGTCAGACCAATTTCGCGCGGTCACATAGTCGCCAAACCATTGATGTGCTAACTCGTGCGACTGTAACGAGTCACTTGTCTGATCAATTTCGGCACGGGCGTCGTGAATCATGACGTCATATTGCGTCGTGGCGCTGATGTTCTCCATGCCACCGTTGAAATCTCGCGCCACCGTTTGCGCGTATTTCTCGTAGGGATATTTCAGCCCGGTTTTTTCGGAGAAGAACTTCACCATGTCCGGCAGTCGCGCGGCTGTTACTTTTCCAGCTTCGATTTCATCGGGATAGACGTTCGTAATCACCGGGATGCCGGCGTACGTCCCGCTTACGGGCAGGTATTCGCCGACAATGATCGACGTAAGGTAAGCAGCGTGAGGCGCCGCAATCTTCCAGTGAAATGTGCGCGTGCCATCCTTGTTGTCTTTGGTGTCGACAAGCCCGCCGTTAGAAATGACAGTCAGCGGTTTTTCAACGGTCGCAGTTATTTCTGAAGTAAAGAAATCGTTGGGGTGATCGAAACAGGGGAACCAGTAGTGGTTATATTCCGATTCGCCTTGCGACCAAATCTGACGCGGTCGGGTCGGATCATCGGCAGTCGGTTTAATGAAGTTTAGCCCACCTCCACCGTTGACGCTTAAATGACCTGCTGTCCGTTTCAACGTTTCATAATTAATGACAATCTTCACCTCGTCCGCTGGTTGGTAAGCGCGGTCAAGGTAGATCGTTAACTCCTGTTGCTTGTCATTAAAATCATACTTCAGCGGCGTTTTCCCGTTCAGCTTAACGTCCGAAAAATGCATCGCGGCCGCATCGAGTGTTATCGCGCGAAGATCGCTGACGAGTGGCGAAAACGTCAGGGTCTCGACGCCCAAGGCCAGTTCCTGTTGCCAATCAAATCGCAGATCAAGCGCAATATGCTTCACGTCATAGTCATGACTGGGAATGTATTGCGCGGGCGGAAATGGACGAGCCGGCGCCGCCGTTTGCGGTAGCTCATTAAAATCAGGCGCGCTCTTCGCGGCTGCGAATTGCGAAAGCAACAGCACAACCGCCAAAAACAGAGCGTAAGGTTTACGCGTTGGAAAAAACTTAAACATTGATGCGCTCCAAAATAACAATCGGTATGTTGCATATAGTCGCATGCGAAGTTGCGCGACACAAAACCGTGAACGGCAGTCGCGAAAAATGGACTCGTCAATGTTTCAAATTAAAACTCGATGATTCTTGACAACACTTTGTTCGACGCGCAAAATCCGGCTTCCAATCTCATTACAAACGAGTCAGCCACTATGACAGCAACTGCGCTATCTCAATCGTCACTTCCTGAGTTTAGTTTGTTAAAACGCGGCAAAGTGCGCGACGTCTATACAGTTGATGAAGATCACTTGTTGATTGTCGCAACCGATCGCATTTCCGCCTTCGATTGCATCTTGCCGACGCCGATCGCGCGCAAAGGCGAGGTACTGACATCGCTATCTCAGTTTTGGTTTGAGAAGCTCGCCACCGTTGTTCCCAGTCATTACGTCACCACGAATTCTCAAGAAATGCCTGCCGAAGTTCAGCAAAATGCTGAACTTGGTAAGCGATCGATGTTGGTCAAGAAAGCAGACGTCTTCCCGGTCGAATGCGTCGTTCGAGGTTATTTAGTTGGCTCGGGATGGAAAGATTATTTGCGAACCGGCGAAGTGTGCGGTCACAAACTACCTGAGAATTTGCTCGAGTCGGCTGAATTAGCGGAGCCGATTTTCACGCCGGCCACCAAAGCTGAAGAAGGCCACGATGAAAACATTAGCGAAGCCCAAATGGCCGATCTGATTGGCGCCGACGATACCGCTTACCTGCGTGAGGTTTCTATACGTCTTTACAATGAAGCGAGAGAGTATGCGCGACAGCGCGGCATTATCATCGCGGATACCAAGTTCGAATTTGGCCGAGATAAGAATGGCCAGATAATTTTAGTCGATGAAGTACTAACGCCCGACTCCTCTC
>DATENN010000214.1:0-3726 GCA_035275045.1 Pyrinomonadaceae bacterium | reverse complement strand
TGCGCGGCACTGCATAAATAAAAGCACGCACCCCCTTCCCATCAGTCAGGTTGCGCGCCGCCGGAACATCCTGGCCGCTGGCCGGACTCTCGGCCGGATTCACTGCATAGACGAGATAATTTTCGTCACCGCCTTTGTCCTGCGAAAACAAGATGTATTTTCCGTCGCGGCTCCAGAAATATTGACTAATCGGGCGCGCCTTGTCTGCTGTTAACGGCTTGGCGCCGCTGAAGGGCTCGTCAGTTCGCTTAACCCAGATGTTGCGCGTACCTTTGAAGGGTTTGATAAACGCGATGAATTTTCCATCCGGCGAAATCTGGGCGCCGGAGATTTCGGGGTCACCGAAAAACAGTTCGCGATCGATCAGCGGCGGGTATGGGTTCGCTTGAGCGAACGCGCGCGTTGCCGTTCCAATAATCATTAATGAAAACGCTAGCGCCAACGGCAGCGCACTCGTTCGCCTGAGAAAACTGAAATATTTCATAGAGCCTCTTTCGTTTATCGTGGGGTTGGTGATTTAGAACAATTTGCGATGACAAACAATCAAATACGCTTGGGGCGGACTTGAAGTTTCAGCTAATCAACGTAATGCGTTCGAGCGCGGGTGAACGCGCGGGGTTTACTGCCGTCTTAGTAGAGATTTCCTTCTCGTTTCCGTCCGGTGTAATCAACGTAAACCACTTTCAGTTCCGTATAGAAGTCCAGCGCTGTCGATCCCTGCTCGCGATCTCCTATGCCGGTGCCTTTAATTCCGCCGAACGGAATGTGCGCCTCGCCACCAGTCGTCGGCGAATTTATGTGAGTCATGCCGGTCTCGATCTCGTCAACGAAACGAAAAATGCGAACGGCATCGTTGCTGAAGATCGAGGAGGAAAGGCCGTATTCGGTGTCATTCGCGACTCGCATTGCCTCGTCGAAGTCTCTTACGCGAAGCACAGACAGCACCGGACCAAAAATTTCTTCACGTGCGACACGCATGTCGGGCGTGACATGATCAAAGACTGTCGGCTGCACAAACAATCCTTTGCCGAGGCCATCTCCCGTCGCGCGCTCGCCGCCGCAAACAAGTGTGGCGCCGTCTTCACGTCCGATACCAACGTATTCCAGCACCGTCTTAAATTGGTTTTCATCGACGCTGGGCCCCATCTCGGTTTTCTCGTCCATGCCGTCACCAATCTTCATCGATCGAGCGCGCTTAGCAATGCGCTCGACAAACTCGTCGGCGACGTCGTTTACGACCACGGCGCGGCTGGTTGCAGTGCAGCGTTGGCCTGAAGATCCAAACGCACCCTGGGCCGTCGATTCAACAGCCAGATCCAAATCCGCATCTTCAAGAATGACGACCGGATTCTTGCCGCCCATTTCGCACTGAACTTTGGCCCCACGCCGCGAGACCTCTTCATAGAGACGAATGCCCACTTGATTCGAGCCCGTAAACGAAACGGCTTTTACGGCCGGGTGATTGATGATTTCGTCACCGGCCTCCGACCCCGAGCCCAAAACCAAATTGATAACTCCCGGTGGTATGCCGGCTTCCGCGAATATTTCTACGATCCGTACAGCGGTTGCGGGTGTCAAAGAAGCAGGTTTAAAAACAACCGCGTTGCCCGCAACCAGCGCCGGTGCAATCTTCCAAACGGGAATTGCCACGGGAAAATTCCACGGCGTGACACAAGCCACGACACCGAGCGGCTGCTTGATCGTATAGGCAAAATTCGCAGGCAGTTCTGACTGGATCGTCTCGCCGTTCATGCGCCGCGATTCGCCCGCACAGAAATCGGCGACGTTGATTGAGCGTTGCAACTCACCACGCGATTCAGCCAAGGTCTTTCCTTCTTCGCGCGTTAGAATTCTGGCGAGTTCTTCCTTGTTCTCCTCGAGCAAGCGTGCCGCGCGCGCCACGATGCGCCCGCGAGCAGGCGCAGGCGTTCGCCGCCAGCCATCAAAAGCCGCGGCAGCAGCCTCAACGGCTGCGCGAGCTTCATCACGCGTCGCTTGTTTGATCACACCGATTACATCGTCGGTGTTTGCCGGATTGATATTTTGTACGGTGCGGGACGAAGTCGATTCAATCCATTTTCCGTTGATAAAATTCCTATAGTTATCCATCGGTTAATCGCTGAAGGTGTTGGAGTGACAGAATTAAGTTGCGAAACGAGCGGGTGACTGTTGCAAATCGGTAATATAACATAGGCCCACAAACATGACAGCCAGCCCCAACGAGCAGATCGCTGATCCGCAAAATCAGGTGCGAAATCTCGGAGACCTCCTGCACCAGCGCGTTGCAGCAGCACGGGAAAAGATTTTTCTTTTTTCCGAGTCGGATGGCCGCAACTTCACCTACGAATCATTTGAGCAGGCCGTTCGGCGCACAGCTCTTTTGCTGCGAGGGAAGGGAATTGGTAAAGGCGATGTAGTCAGCCTGCTGATGCCGAATTCCGCAGAGTACATAATCACCTACTTCGCCTGTTGGTTGTTGGGAGCCCTCGCCGGTCCAATCAATTCGTTGTTGAAAGAAGAAGAAATTTCGTTCGTGCTTAATAATTCAGAAGCTAAAGCTATCTTCGTTGAGTCCGAATTCTTGCCACGCCTTGAAGGAATCAGGGCCAACCTTACTCACTTACAATCCGTAATCCTATTCGACGATGAGCAGGAAGCCACGCGAGAGATTACAGAGTCGCGCGCGGCCGACTTGCCCGATGTCGCTATCGACGCAGACGATGAAGCGATCATTATTTACACCTCGGGCACGACCGGAAAGCCGAAAGGGTGTCTACTCACACACGGAAATCTAATCGCGAACGCGCGGCAAATCAGCGATTGGCTAAAGTTCACCAAAGACGATCGCCTGTTAACCATCATGCCGCTGTTTCACATGAACGCCGTGTCGGTGACTACGATCTCTGCGCTGTATGCCGGCGGTTCAACGGTGGTTAGTCCGAAATTTTCGGCTTCACGCTTTTGGCAAATCATTTCCGATTACCAAATCACTTCGTTCGGCTCGGTCGCGACCATGCTTTCGATGTTGCTCAGCACCTATCCGGACGGTATCCCTGCGGCATTACAAACGGACCAGTTACGTTTCGCGATGTGCGGATCGGCGCCGGTACCCGCGGAAGTTATGCAGCGTTTTGAGCAGATCTTCAATTGTCTGGTGATTGAGGGCTATGGTTTATCGGAATCAACCTGTCGTTCAACCTTCAACCCACCAGACCGGCGGCGCCGTCCCGGTTCGTGTGGTTTGCCGATCGGAAACGAGATGCGCGTAGTTGACGAAGACGACAATGATGTTCCGGCAGGCGAGCTCGGAGAGATCGTCCTTCGCGGCGAAAATATTTTAAAGGGTTACTACCGGAACGAGCAGGCAACGGCCAAAGCGTTTCGCAATGGATGGTTTCATACAGGCGACATTGGTTATCGCGATGCCGACGGCTATTTCTTTATCGTCGATCGCAAGACAGACATGATCATTCGCGGTGGAGAAAATATCTATCCGCGCGAGATCGACGAAGTGTTGTATCAACATCCGGCCGTCGCCGCGGCCGCAACGATTGGAGTACCCGACAAACTTTATGGAGAAGAAGTGACGGCCTTTATCGTGCTCAAGGAAGGTAAACAGGTCGCTGAAGACGAGATAATTTCGTTTTGCCGCAAGCACCTGGCGGATTACAAAACCCCAAAAACAGTCCAATTTGTGGCGGAGATTCCCAAAGGTCCCACCGGAAA
>DATENN010000213.1:0-10437 GCA_035275045.1 Pyrinomonadaceae bacterium | reverse complement strand
CGGTTTTCACCGTCCAGCAGAGTTGGCGCGACTCTTACACGAGGTCGATGAAGCCCTTCATCGCATGGATGCCGGCGTTTATGGCTTATGCGAAGTTTGTCATGACACAGTCGAAACGGAACGACTGTTAGCGGATCCGTTAACGCGCGTTTGCATCGACCACTTAACCAGCAAGGAGCAACGCGCGCTCGAGCAGGACCTCGAACTCGCCGCGCAGATTCAGACAGGATTGTTGCCGTCACGCGAAAAAACGATCGTCGGATGGGACGTCGCTTATCATTACCAACCGGCTGGCGCGGTAAGTGGCGATTACTGCGATCTAATCAACGGCAACGATGATTCTTGGTTGTTCGTGGTAGGCGATGTTTCCGGAAAAGGCGTCGCCGCTTCGATGTTGATGGCCCACCTGCAGGCGATGTTTCGAACGTTGCATTCGATCGGACTGCCGCTCGAGCAAATGGTTGAGCGGGCCAGTCGTGTGTTTTGCGAAAGCACCCTGCCGACTCAATACGCCACACTGGTCTGCGGCCTGGTTACGAAAGATGGCGTCGTTGAGATATGCAATGCCGGACATCCGCCGCCCCTTCTCGTCAGGAATGGGGCCGTTACTCAGATCGCTTCGACCAGCTTGCCTGTCGGCGTTTTTTGCAGCGAAAGCTTTTCTGTGAACAAGTTTCAGATGGATCAGGGCGACGCGCTTTTTCTCTACACCGACGGTTTCTCAGAGTTGGCGAATGGCGACGGTCACGAGTTCGGCACTGAACGTTTAGCGCAATTGCTTGAAGGCAACTGCACGCTGCGGCCGCACGAATTGATTGACCTGGGGATTCGCGAACTGCGCAGCTTTAGCGATGGTCGCGCCCCGAGCGACGATCTGACGTTAATGGCAATCCGGCGCAACTGAAGCAAAGTTCAAAATTCGACGTCCAAAATCTAAGGTTCAAAATTGAATGCGGGATAGTAATCCTACGCGTCGACATTCAGCATTTGTCTTTGCATTTTGCACTTTGAACCTTGAACTTCGAATTTTGAACTTTGGACTTTGCAGTTTGAACTTTGTTGACTAGAATGATTTTTCGCGTTTTTCGGGAGATGTGGCCGAGTGGCTGAAGGCGGCGGTTTGCTAAACCGTTAAGGGTCAAAAGCCCTTCACAGGTTCGAATCCTGTCATCTCCGCCATTAACTGCAGATGTCAGAGGTCAGATTTCAGAGGTCAGTCCGGAACTTTTTCTGCGACCTCGAATTTGACCTCTGGCTTTTGTTTTTCTGACATCTGACCGCTGACATCTGACCTCTGCCTTATGGTACGCGTTCGCTTTGCGCCATCTCCAACCGGTTACCTGCACATCGGCGCGGCACGTTCGGCACTCTTCAATTGGCTGTATGCGAAAAAAACGGGCGGCAAGTTTTTGCTGCGAATTGAAGATACGGATCTCCAGCGATCGACGGATGAGTCCACTCGTTCAATAATCGAAGGTCTTGCCTGGCTCGGCCTGAATTATGACGAAGAGTTGGTTTTCCAATCTGCCAATGCCGATAAGCATCGCGCTGCTGCGAACAGATTGGTTGCTGAAGGCAAAGCCTATCGCGACTTTACGCCTAAAGCAGAACGAAACGATGCCACAGTTAAGCAAGGCATAGCCGAGAGAGCGCGGGCCCACGCAGCCGAAGGCATCGACCATCGCAGCAATCCGTTCCGCGATTTATCGGCGGACGAATCCGAACAGCGCGCGGCTGCGGGCGAGCCTTTTGCGGTGCGGCTGAAGATTGCTCGCGAAGGTAAAACGCACTTTGACGACATCGTCTATGGACCACAGGAACGCGATTACTCGGAAATTGAAGATTTGGTTTTGCTGCGATCGGATGGCCATCCACTCTATAACCTATCGGTCGTCATCGACGACATTGAGATGGCGATTACGCACGTCATTCGCGGTCAGGACCACCTGACGAATACACACAAGCAGATTCTGCTGTACGAGGCGTTGAACGCGCCTGTGCCGCAGTTTGCTCATCTACCGCTCATACTCGCGCCGAATAAAGGAAAGCTTTCAAAACGAAAGCACGGCGAAGTTGTTTCGTTGACGACTTACCGCGATCGCGGTTTTGTACCTGCTGCATTTCGAAACTTCCTCGCGCTGCTGGGCTGGGCGCCCGCGGACGGCAAAGAAATATTATCTGTTGACGAGCTAATCCAGGAGTTTTCGCTGGAGCACATTCACCGCTCGCCGGCGGTTTTTAATTTCCAGGAAAACGATCCGCGTCACTGGACCGATGAAAAAGCGCTATGGATGAACGCCGAATACATCCGCACGATGCCGATTGACGACCTGCTCGCGATGGTCAAGGCCGAGCTGCGCGCGAACAAGCTTTGGCGTGAAGAATATGAAGAAGACGAGCACGATTGGCTGGTGAAAACGGTGGAGCTGATCCGGCAGCGCTTTCATACCTTGAAGGATTTTTCCGCACAGGGCCGTGCTTATTTTTCAGACGATTTTGATTTTGATCCAGTCGCGGTCAACAAAAACCTTCGCAAAGAGCCAAAACTCAAGCAGCTATTACCGGCGCTCGCCGATCGTCTTGAAGCGCTAAGCGACTTTTCACATGATTCGTCAGAAGCTGTCCTGCGCAGTTTTGCCGATGAGAATGGAGTAAAGGCGGGACTGCTGATCAACGGCTCGCGCACGATGTTGACCGGGCAAGCGGTGGGACCGTCAATGTTCGAAGTGTTCGCAATTCTCGGTCAAAAACGTTCTGTAGAAAGACTGCGCAGTGGAGTACCATGGTTCGACGCCATGAACGCGCTTGGCGACGTTTGATTCCCGACGGCCCAAACCAAATTTACAGGAGTCATTCATGAAGAGCCTGATTTCTCTTTTCGCACTCATGCTGCTTGCTTCAACTTCGCTGTTCGCACAAAACAGTAATTCATCGCCGACCATGCGACCGCGCACAACCAGCACGCCCGCGACGCCAACACGCACGCCAACTCAAAGTACTGACGTTCAACAACCCGCTGCGACTAAGCCTGCCGCGCGGCCGACTCAGGCGAAGCCCGCGATCAGTGGTCCCGCGACCGCGGGTTCCCAAACAGTCGTCGCGGCTTTCAATACTTTAATTAACGGAATTCGCAAGGCGGACGCAAAAGTTGTCGCGGGCGTCTATCAAAATTCGCCGCGGCTGATTTTGTTTAATAACAATGGGACCGTGACGCGAGGCTGGGACCAGATGCGACGCAATCGCGAAAGTTCATACGCAGATGTGAAGGACGTGAAACTGGACGTGCGTGATTTATCCATAACGATGTTGGGTCGTGACGGCGCGCTGGTTACTTGTCTGTGGACCCAGTCGCAAAGCTACAAAGGAGCTCCAGAGACCGCGACGGGGCGAATGACTCTGGTTTTCAAAAAAGTCGGTAAGGATTGGAAAGCAATACATCTACACACCTCACCTGATAAACCCGACGCCAGCCGCGTATTGCCTTCAGAACAGACATCACCGACGCCTTAATGGTCGATGTCCGCGCGCAAAGACTCCTTGTCCGCGTGCAAACACTCCATGTCCGCGTGCAAACCCTCCATGTCCGGGCGCAAACACTCCATGTCCGGATGCAAATCCTCCATGTCCGGGTGCAAACCCTCCATGTCCACGTGCAAACACTCCATGTCCGCGTGTAAACACCCCGTGTCCGCGTGCAAACACCCCATGTCCGCGTGCAAACACCCCGTGTCCGCGTGCAAACACCCCATGTCCGCCTGCAAACATTCCATGTTCACGTGCAAACATTGCAAGATTTCAGGCAAAATCTTAAAAACCCCCGCTAAAACGGGGTTTTTCGCCGGTTTGGCTCAAAAAAACCACGAATCAGGTACGCACGCCCCGACCGCACGGTGTTGATGATTGCTCATGGCTCAGAGTCATTACTTCGAGGACTGCAGCCGGGTGATCGCGATGCCACCCAGCACACTGAGGAACGGAAACACTTCCACGACGTAACGCGGTTCGGGATTTTCCAGTGAAGAAAAGAACGCAACCCGCAAAAAGATCATCAGTGCCGCCAGTAGCAACCAGCGCCGCGCGGCAAACTCACGCGAGGCCCAAAGAAACCAACCGCCGGTAATGCCCAGAACGCTGTAGATAAAGGTCAGCAGCGCGAACAATGGCAACCAGTACTGCTGGTGTATGTCGTAATCGAGATCGCTGAGCGGCAACAGCTCGCCTTCGAATGGGTAGTATTGCGAATGAGTATCGAACCACAAGGACAACCCGCGCTTAAAAGGCAACCAGAAAAAGTAACGAATTGGGTGTCGGGCTTTGCGTTCCGCTGCAAGCTGCGCAAAGCCGGCATCAATTTCCGGCGTCATCTGGACGTTTTGATCTGAGTTCTCAGCCCCATTCGATTCGTCATCGTTGTCATCGTCGGCTTCTGCGTCAGAATTCGAATTGTTGTCGTCGTTCTCGTTTCCCGCTTCCTCATCACGATTATCGTTTGTTGACTCGTTCGCGTTTGCATTGTCCTCATCGCTCTGATCGGGCGTGGCGGTCGATGATGGTTCGTCCGGCGCGGGGGTCGCTTGTTCGTCCGGCGGATGGTTATATTTGTCTAACAACGCGGCGACTCGCTGTTTTTCTTCTGCCGAATCAAAGGCACGGTCCGGAAAGTCCTTGATCGTGATGGCGGAGTCATCGAGCGACCAAAGCACCGGGCCGATGTAACGCCCATCGTCGATCCACGTTCGTAACCAGGCAAGATAGCCGCGCGGCACAAACTCGCCCGGCATCTCGGCATGCGCCGGTGCCAGCGGTTGGAACAAATGAAAGACGCGATAGTTGCGAATGGTCCACGGAACCAGTACTGCACAAAATGCAAGCGAAAATACAGCGCCGAGGAATGAAGCTCGCGCAAATCGCAACAGCACTTCATCGCGTCTTCGCGCTAACACAGAGTCACGTCTCTGCTTTAACGTCGATATGACGAGCGTTAAACCAATCGCAGCCGCATACAGCCCGCTGTCCGGTCGAAATAAAACTGCGATCCCGCAAATGATTCCGGTAACAATCCACCAGGTGATGGCGCGCTTTTGCTCCCGCGCGACAAATGCCGACGTAGCCGTCACGCACATGGCGACGGCGAAAAAGTTCGTGGGCGTTTCTGTCAGAATTGTGGCGACATAAATGGTGGTAAAAGGACACGCGGCCGCCAGCGCGAGCGCTGCCAGAGAGCTATTTCGTTTGCGCCTTTCATCCGGTTCCCAATAGTAAGCGAGCAGCGCAATCAAGCCACACGTGATCGTGTCCAAAAGCGCCTGGGCCAGGCGCACGGCGGTGTTGTCGCCATGCCCAAACGCTGCGTACACGCCGGCGACGAATCCCGGATAGCCAGGCAAACGGATTAAGGATGGATCGTACGGCGGTTCGGTGGCGTGAGAAAAAACATGCTGCTCAAGCATGTTGCGCGCAATTTGGGCATAGACTTTTCCATCAAACGGCGCGTCGTTCGGCAGGAACCTCGCCACCATCACACGAAAACAGAACGCGGCTGCCAGTAGCAGCAGGAAGGTAAGTATTCCTTTCCGCTTGTTTCGTGCTGCAGACTTGTGCTTCAAGATAATGTTAAGGCGGATTCAAACCGTTCAGAGTTCAAACTTCAGTTTGCATTTTTGGCGGTAAATACAATTGAAGTTAGTCCTGTCTTACTTTCAAATGCTCCGTGCTTTCTTTGTGGCTCGGTCGTACTGAATGCTACCGAAAAAACTCAACCACGAAGGCACGGACGACACAAGACGTCACACGGACTCAAAAAAGTTTGAGCTTAAACCGTTATGCCGGCGACTCTTAACCGCTAATTTCCGTGCGCTTCCGCAGTAGCCTTTCGTTCCAACTTGCCCCAACCTACCGTGGCGCCGCGCACGGCGACGGCAACGGACTTGATCATCACGTAATACATCACCTGGCGATAGCAGAAGCGCTGCAGGAACAACCACCAAAGCAAACGCCACTGTTCTTTCCTTTCCAGCACGAAAGCGAAACAGGCGGCGAGCCAATCGATTGCCAGAAATAATGAGTAGTAAAAAAGAATCTGTCGCAGGTTGGTAAACGAATAGCCTTTCGGCTGCTGCAACCAATCAAGGCCCGCGGAGATCAGCGTGTAGCCCAGCATCAGATCCATTACCGGCGAAATCAGCGGAAACACGATCTGGAAAATCCAAACGTTGGGTAACGCAACAAAACCAAGCGTGCCGTAGCGCGGTCGAAACAACGCATCAAGATGTTTGCGCATACATTGCAGCGTTCCGTACGCCCAACGAAAACGTTGGCGCGCCAGCGTCCGCACTCGGTCGGGCGCTTCAGTCCACGCGATCGCGTTTTCTTCGTAGCCAATGTTGAAGCCAAGCCGCCTGATTCTTAACGTCAGGTCCTGATCTTCGGCGAGGGTGTCGCCGGGAAATCCGCCGGCTTGTTCAAGTAAGTCGCGCCGCCACGCGCCCACCGCGCCCGGCACCACGGTGATGCAGTTGAGACTCGCAAACGCACGCCGGTCCATGTTCTGCGAAGTGATGTATTCCAGCGCCTGCCAACGCGTGACGAGATTGATTCGATTTCCCACCTTTGCATTACCGGCGACGGCGCCGATCTTTGGATCATAAAACCGATGCGCGAGCGAACCGAGCGTTTGGGGCGCAAACAGCGTGTCGGCATCGAGCGCAATCACGATCTCACCGCGAGATCGTTGCAAACCCAGATTCAGAGCTGCCGCCTTTCCGGCGTTCGCAACAGACAACAGTTTTACTCGCTCGTTATTTGCAAAACTGTCGCGCACAACTTCGCTGGTCCTATCCCTCGACCCGTCATCAATCACAATAATCTCGTAGCTTCCATACTCGGATGCCAGCAGACTATCGATCGTATTTCTGATGACCAGCTCTTCGTTGTACGCAGGCACCAAGACTGAAACGAATGGTTGGTGGCGTTCGCCGGCGTGCAGGCGTTCGCGTCGCCGCGAGCGCACCCATTGAGCAAACGCAAGTGCGCCGATAAAAAGCAACCGGCCGAGTCCTAACACAATTCCGACGAGGTAAATCCATTGCAATGTCCAACCGCCCGTCGACAAGAAGAAAAAAGCAACAGCATCCGCTCGCGTGAACACGCGCTGGTTGGCGGGTATCGCGGGCATCACCTGATCGCGAGTTAAACCGGCGAGATCTGAAACCCCTACGAATTGAAAACCTTTTGCGCGCAACTGGTGAATTAAAATCGGCAGTGCTTGAACGGTAGCCTCGCGATTGCCACCAGAGTCGTGAAGCAAAACAACCTCGCCACGCGTTTCAGGATTCGTGTCGGTGGCGCGTTCGACAGTGCGCTGCACAATTTCATCGGCCGTGACCGGCAATTTCCAATCGTCCGGATCAATGCGCACTCCGACCATCAGGTAACCGAGTTGTTGCGCCAGAAACGCAGGTTCAACTTCCTGAGGTTTATCTGCTTCAGCATCGCCAAAGTATGGCGGCCGGAATAAGACAGCCGAGCGGCCGACCAGCGATTCGATCAAACGCTGTGTCGCATTGAGTTCCAGCTCAGTCAGTGACTCGGGAATTTCGCCGAGGTTTGGATGAGTGAAAGTGTGATTACCTATCTCGTGGCCTTCGTTCACAATTCGCCGCACCAGATCGGGATAAGCCTGACCGTTTTTACCGATGATGAAGAACGTCGCCGGCACGTGCTCACGTTTGAGAATGTCGAGAATCTGAGGGGTCCATCGCGGGTCGGGCCCATCGTCAAAAGTCAATGCGATCATTCCCGGGCGATCGCCGCCGCGCTGAATTACATACGACGAAGGGGTGGCCACCAACTCTTCGTTTTTAATCAAGCCGCTGGCATTGTCGATATCCAGATTTCGCCAGCCATCTTGCGGCCGCGATACAACCTTCAACAGTTCGCCGGTGCCTTCAAAATCTACCTGGTAACCATAGACGATGCGGCTCAGCACGTTTGGCGTTGACGCAGATGAATTTCCGAGAATGGACCAAACAGAAGGGTCTTCAGAACCCAAACGCCAAATTGCAAAACCCGCGGGTTTGAAACCACTGGCGGCGCGCATCTGGTTGTACGCAGTTACGGCGTCAAGAAACCAAACGAGGTGATGCGACCCATCGTCTTCGTCGTATTCAAAATGAGGGTTACGCGTTGCTGAATCGAACGCGATTGTCGCGGACGATTCGTGGGCGGTGATCAAAGCTTCCTGACAGGTAACTTCCTGTGCTTCTTTTTCACCTTCAGTCCAGTTATAACCGTAATTTCCCAACGCGATGATCGTCTTTGCCGGATCCAATTCGTGCATGCGATTCGCGATGTTCCGCTCGTACCAATCCTGGGCCGCTACCGAACCGGGATCGCTGCCCGCCCAGTGCTGGTCATAGGCCATCAACATCAGATAATCCGTGGCGGCGGCGTAGTCTTTGTAATGCCAACCCGGGTCGTCGAAGGGTACCGCCTGGATTACAAACAAACCTTTCGCGCCAAACGCCTGGTGCAATTCCTGAATGAAACTGAGCAATGCCGGTTGGGCTGCGGGCGGAGGTTCTTCAAAGTCAACACAGATGCCGGGGAATTTATTCTGCTGCACAAAGTCAGCTAACGATGCAATTAATTGCTGCCGCCCACGCTCGTCGCCAATCGCGCGCGCAAGCAACTCGGGCTGCCATTTCTCGTCAACCAGGTTTTGGACCATGGGAATGACCTGCACTTGCGGACGATTGAGTCGAATCCAGTTCAGCGCAGGTGCATCAACGTCGGTAAGTAACGACGTGCCACCATCCGCAGTTGTTTGCAGGTGAGACCATTCCGCAATCACCCAATCCAGGTGATCCAAATTGCGTTTAAGTGACGCATAACTTGATTCGTCCCAGTTGATGTAAAAGCCCACTGAGAGGGGGCGTGTTGCCGGCACTACCGGCGGCGGCAAAACCGGCGGCGGTATGACGGCGAGCTGCGAACGACGCCGACCGGGCACAACTCGGGAAGTCAAAGACAGGGCGTGCTGTAATTCCGCTTGCGCTTTCCGAGCTTTTTGTTCACTCGGATTGGCGGGAACACTTGGTTGTCTCGGCTTAATGTCCGCGCTGTTTGGAAGCGTCGCAACCGGGCGCACGTTAAGACTGGGCAGGACTGGATTAACCAAAACACTGGCAACAAAAACGCCAGTGACTGCGGTGACCACGACCGCCAACGCCAGCCAGGTGCGTCGCACTCGCCGCCAACGGCGTCCGGCAGGGTCGTAAAAAACAGGGGAATCTGACAACTAAAACCGCTCCTTGTTGTCTGAATTTCTCACTAGTAGGAAGCCGAGCGCAAGCGGACACTGCAGAACCGCTTGCGCTAGCAAGCGGATGCCTGCGTCAAGTTCACACTGCAGAACCGCTTGCGATAGCAAGCGGATGCCGGCGTCGAGTTCACACTGCAGAACCGCTTGCGGTAGCAAGCGGATGCCGGCATCAAGTTCACACTGCAGAACCGCTTGCGCTAGCAAGCGGATGCCGGCGTCAAGTTCACACTGCAGAACCGCTTGCGATAGCAAGCGGATGCCGGCGTTGAGTTTCAAACGCCAAGCTCCACCTTGAGATACAAGGGTACAGGTGCGGCCACTGCGGAACCGCTTGCGCTAGCAAGCGGATGCCGGCGTCAAGTTCACAATGCAGAACCGCTTGCGATAGCAAGGGGGATGCTGGCGTCAAGTTTCAAACGCCAAGCTCCATCTTGAGATACAAGGGTCCTTTTAATGAATCGAAATACAGGTGCTGCCGCGTTCGCTCGCATTTGAGCACTTCGACTTGTATAACACCGCTATGCAGCCAGGAGAATTTCACGATAGTGGCGTTCCTTTTGGTTTCTTAATCACATTTAGAAGTTATGGCACTTGGCTTCACGGCCGCCAAGGCTCAGTTGATCGCTTTCACAACACCTTCGGAACACCCACATTGCCTGCCGATCAAAAACGGGCAGAGTACAATCGAAAGCTACTTAAACAACCGCCTGTCAGGCTGCAAACGCAGCAGCGCGCCGTCATACTTGCGGCCGTCAAAGAGACCTGTGAACGTCGTCAGTGGCAATTGTGGGCGTCGAATATTAGGTCGAATCATGTCCACACGGTAGTTTCTGCAAACTGCAAACCGGGCAAAATCTTGAATGCACTCAAAGCCAATGCAACACGAAAGATGAGAGAAGCTGGCTGTTGGCTATCCGACAGAAGCCCTTGGGTCCGTCGCGGCAGCAAACGATGGTTGTGGCACGAAGATGATCTCGACAACGCAATCGGTTACGTTTTGTACGCTCAAGGCGAACCCTTGAAATAGAAGTCGTCGCTATTCAGACGGATGTTGTCGCTGGCATCCGCTCGCTATCGCGAGCGGTTCGGCATTCGCGTTCCTTTGAAATAAAAGT
>DATENN010000212.1:0-3103 GCA_035275045.1 Pyrinomonadaceae bacterium | reverse complement strand
CGCGCCAACGTTCATTTCCGTAAGCCGGATCAAACGCCGCGATTTCATTTTGCCCGCCAATGACGACATCGCCGCGTTCGTTGAGCAGACCAAAGGCTGCGTGTTCGATGTGGTGCGGCATGTGAGCGCGGCGTTTTCCAGTTCGCGCATCAATGCTGATTAAGTCGTCGCGGTCAGCGATCATGATCGAGTCAGCATCGGGCAATACGAGGTTGGTGATTCCTTTATCCGCGCCCTTGTACCGCCAGAGGACATTTCCTTTGCGCGTATCGATTGCGCTCACGCCGTATGGACCACGCTCAACGGTGTCGCCATCCTTGAGTCGGGTAAACATTCCACCGGTGCGCACATAAAGAATTTGGTCCACCAAAATCATCTCAGGCGTTAACCCGAGATCTTTCGCTTCCCAAACGGTGTCACCGCTTTCACGCGAGATTGCGCGCACCCGGCCGTGGCTGGAGGTGTAAATCAAACCTTCAGAAAAAACCGGCTCGGCTTCGGTCAGGGCCAACCCTTCTTCATTTACGCGAAACTTTTCCCGCAAGCGTGATTTGCCATTGGCGGCGTCGAACGAAGTGAGGCCCTCATAGAACAAATACAATCGTCCATCCGCAAAGACCGGCGCGTGATAGTTGTCGAGACTGAATGAAACTTCGCCGTTGCCCTCAGGCCACCGCGTCGGCATCAACTCAACTTCACTAAGCTCGTTTTTCCAAATTTCGTCGCCCGTGGCCAGATTCAAAACGTGCAACAGCGGATGTCTTTTTAGATTATCGTCCGAATGCGCCTTCGCATCTTTTGCAAGTACGAGCGCCAGCAAGTTTGCATTCGTATCGACAGCCATTTGCATCAATGCGCCCTTTATCTTGTCGCTGCGCCAGATGCGGTTGCCATTAGTAATATCGACTGCTTCGATCCGAGTGCGATCGCCCTTTTCAAAACTTAGTAAAAGCAAATCGGAACCCGGCACGGGCGCCACATCATTTTCGTCCAGATCGACGTCGCGTCTTCGCCATAGCACATCGCCGTTCGCAGCATCGACCGCGTAGAGCGACTTTTCCGTACCGGCGACAATTACGCCGACGTCAGTCGCTTGATAGAAGCGAACGTCTTTGTCCAGCTTGGCCGACCAGGCTTGCGCATGAATGTGCGGTACGAAACAGAAGACGAGGACCGCGGAAAATAAAAACTTGCGCATGTCTAAAGCATAGCAGGAAAATCGCGCGAGTAACGATGGAAATGAGTAGTGCGCGAATTTCGTTTTTACTCTGCGCGTTCTCCGTGTCTGCTGTGCCGCGGTGGTGATTCTTACAGAGAATCCTTTACCACAAAGGCACAGAGTCCACAGAGGTTGCACAAAGGAATTCAAATCAGGGCACTACCTGAAACGAGGTCCTGCATTCGATTCCAATTACAAATCTGATATTCTTACGCGCGTCTCCGGCTTTTTGATCGCAGCGACCGTCCTGCTTATTAAATGAAGCGAATTCGCAATCTTGTAGCCTTAGCTGGCACAGTGCTCTGGCTGTTTGCCTCAGGCGCTGCGCAATCGACCGACGTTGCGACTCCGACGCCCGTACGTGGCTACGAAATCAGCGGCGCAATCGCGGCGCGCGACATCGGTGATGCGCGTCTGACTGATCATTTTTACGCCTTTACCGGGACCCCGGGCGATTTGCTAATCACAGTCGACAGCCGAAACATGAACGGTGACATCGACGTCTTTACCGCCGTCGGACTAAGACCATTGTTGAAGTTCACGATTTATGACAGCAGTTCCGCGCCAATCACTAAAAGCATCTATCTGCGCCAGCGACAGGATCTGATTCTGCGCGTCGAGGCGCGCACGCCTAACGACGATGACGCTGTTTATCACATTCGATTCGGCGGAGGGTTCGCACCCATCGAAGGACCCGCTATAGCGGAAAACGAAACCGCTAATCAGCCGGTTGTGTCGGATACGAAGCCGGCGAAAAAGGGACGGCGTGTTTCGTCAACCGGCGCGCGTATTGAAGAGCCGGCAGAGCCGGAGGTTGCAGCAGCGCCAACCCCGGAACCAGCGGCGGTCGAGACTCCAGAATCCGTCACCCCTAAACCCAGTACGCGTTCATCCCGTAACCGGCGCCCTGCTCGAGGCAGCAAGCGCACCGAGACTGCGGCGAAACCGACCGAAGAGAATCCTGAGACTGTTGCCGCTTCTCCGGAAACTACGCCGGTTGAAAGTAAACCAGCTCCCAGAAGACGAGGCTCAAGGCGGCCGACCACGCGCAAGCCTGAAGTGCCTGAGCCGGAGCCAAATACTGGGCCGCGTTTAGTCATTGAAACAAACGATGGCACCTTGATCGATCGTTACATGACGACGGTGCGGCGGGTAACCGTTGAGAATGGTTTGGTGGTTATCACCGGTAAGGACGGAAAGATCGATAGGGTGCTGCTCGCCAACGTGGTGAAGATGTCCATAGCGCCGTGAGTTAGCGCTACTTGCCGGCTGTTTTCAAACTGGCCAGGCGATCCTTAAATTGCGGCAAGTCCTGGTTACTGGGATCGGCCTTCTCCAAATTCGCAATCGCTTTTTCAGCTTCCTTCGCGTCGCCCTTTTGCAATTGCATAAACGCGATGCTGGCGAGCACGCTTATGTCCCCCGGCTTTTTCGCTAATGCCGCTTTGTACCACGTAGTGGCTTGATCATAGTGCCCACCTTCAGCATTCGCTTCACCAAGCATGGCCAAAACATCGTAGTCATCGGGCCGAATCTGATTTGCCTTTAACAAAAATTCGACGGCTTCATCATAGCGCTGCACCTGATATTCAAGTTTGGCGGCGGTGATTTGCGCATCAAAGTCTTTCGGGTCACTTCGTGCTTTAGTGATCGCCGTTTGAACTTGCCCGATCATTTGTTGCGGATCCTGAGGTGCGTCACCGGTCTGATTTATCGGCGGGTGATCCGGCGGCAGCGTTTGATTAGCAGCTAAAGGTGTGACGCCCGGCGCGTTGCGCTGGCTCAAGGTGCTCGCAAAAATAAATCCGATGATGAAGCCGAGCAACAACCCGATGATCGAAAACAAAAGGTTCTCACGATTCATTTAGGTTCAACATCTTTCAT
>DATENN010000211.1:0-4177 GCA_035275045.1 Pyrinomonadaceae bacterium | reverse complement strand
TATCGTTAGCACTCAATCCGTTTGGCCGCGCCAACAATAATGCGGAATCGAATCCCACTTCTAGTTCGACAACAGTTTCGGCCTACGCTCTAAAAGCATTTGCGTCAGGAAGGGATCCGCTCGACCCAACCTTTTACACGGACAATCGGCACTGGCGAAAAGTCTCGTTCACGTATGGCGTCGACTATACGAAGGACCAGCAGACCGGCGCGCAGGTGAAATCGAACATTTACGGGTTCAAACTCTTGCCTTACGACCACCGCGACGTTAGCGATCCGGCAAATCAGCAAAAGTTGCGAGTTATCTCCGACTTGTTTCATGTGACTGGTCCGGTAGCCGCCAACATCACCGCAAAAATCAAGCGCGACTTGTTCGTGCTGCTTTCTGAGCACAACAAGCTACCACCGGCAATCGCCGGCATTCAGAACGGTGACGATCGATTTGACGCTTTCATTGAATCGCTGGCGAGCGACACTATCATCGCCGAACTATCGACTGCGCTGGGCGGCGAGGACGTCCTGATTAAGCTCGTCGATGACGTAATCTCAAAAGACATCGATCCAGAAATACGATTTCGGAAAGCGGAACAGGAGGCTTTCGACGCAATCCGTCGAAGACCACAGGTCGCGTTGACTTTTCTGACGAGGCAGCGCGAACAAAACCGTGCCAACGATTACGTTGGCGGGTTAACCATGGACCTGGGCGTGGCGCAGCGTTGGAATCTGACCTTCAATGGGCTGTTTAATTACATCGATAACAAACTTAGCGCAGACAGTCGCGGCGGCACGTTCGCCACCGAACTACAGATTCCGCTAAACGCCGTCGATCAATTGTCGGATCGAGTGCCCTGGACTTTCAGTTTCGCTGCGTCGGGAAAATGGCTTACGACAGAAGGCCCGCGGTATCAGGGCCAACTGAAACTCACCTTGCCCGTGCCACACCTGCCCGGTCTTGAATTGCCGCTTTCAGTCTCGTTTGCTAACCGAAAAGAATTTCTAGCGGGAAAGGAATCAAAAATTCGCGGCCACATCGGTTTCACTTTTGACCTGGCCAAGCTTTTGACCGCTTTTAAGAATCAGGTTACGCAGCCGTTATTCAAATAAGCTCGTGAAGACAGCGCACAAAAAAATGTCTCGGAAAACAGCCGGCAAAAAACGGCGACGCAGGCGCGTTCGTTTTCCTGCGAAGCAATGGGACATGCCGGCAGGCTACTGCGCTGACGGTTCCGGTCAGGCTTCGCTGCGCGACGTGGTCGATCCGGAAGTAGCAACTTTGCAACTTTCTGATTTGACACTGAATCAACGGGCGGCGCTGGTGGTGCAGCGTATCGAACGGCAATCCACGATTGAACTGGCGATGATTGGCGCCGGCATGATCGACAAGACGCGCGCCATTACGGAGGTAAAAAACAAAACGCGTGTCGGCAGGTTATTGATCGAAATTGAGCACCAGATGATCCGCAATCTTATTGAGCAATCGCAGCAAGTGAAGTTGAACAATCGGCGCTCGCGAAAATGACCGTCGTAGACTTGCTTTGCGGACCCGGCTTCGTTTCGATTTAGCGCTTATTCAGCACTGACGCACGATGGCCACAAGGAACCACAAACTCAGTATGCCGAAGCTGAAGAAAAAAAAGGGAGCAACAAAAGCCGGCGCCGCCAAGCCGGTCGTGCTGGCGATTGATGCGAACTTTGATCCGGTAACGCGCGCGCCATTTCAACATCGTGAAGCGAATGTGTATCCGCAAATCGCCGCGAAGGGTTTTGCGATCGTTCGCCGACAGGGCATGCAAGCTCGACGTGTCGATGTTGCTCCCCAGGCGCGCAAAGACAATGTCGTTTACATTACCGGCGTCGGTCACGGTTTCACCAACAGTTACACCGGAGACAATCTCGATCCGATTTTCGTGAAGAGCCAGTTAAGCGAAAAAGAATGCGCGGGCAGGATCGTCCATTTTCTTTCCTGCGAAACGGCAGCGGGACTCGGCCCGGCATTCGTCGCAAAAGGCTGCCGCGCTTACTTTGGCTATAGCGACAATTTCACTTATCCACCCGTGCTCGAACAAATATTTTTTGAGTGCGACTCGGAAATTGATCGCGGTTTTGCTGAAGGGCTGACAGCGGACGAGGTTTACAAACGCGTAGTCGCGTTATTCCAACAGCACATCGACGAGTTGAAATCCACGGGCGACAGTGGCGACTTGCATAACGCTTCAATTCTTGAGGTTGATTTGCGTTTACTGCGGGCGCCTTCGGTGAGTCCGGAATTTGGCGATAAGAACGCACGACTCAAACTACCCTAACCAGATTCTCACGCAAAGGAGGCTTCTCATGTCTCGATCAAACAAACGAAATCCGTTCCTCATTACATTGCCGTTCTTCCTGGCTGTGATTGCTTTGCCTGCTGTTTTGTACAGGCAGGCGGGCACCTCCGGCTTCGCTCCGCCACAAGATCAGCAAGTGGAAGTCATTCCGGCTTCCAGGATTGCAACTTCGACGGACGTATTGCGCGGCCTGCCACCAGCGCCGGTTTCACTCGGTGGCGTGCGCGAGAAAAAACGAATTCGTTTGAATCCAAACGTCGAGGTGAGTCTCGGGCCGGCCGGCCGAGATCCAGTGTTGCAATCCAGTGTGGCGCCGCGCCGTGCGCGGTCGCGACGCGTGCGCCGCTTACGAAGGGAAACACCAGCGCCGGGAAAAAGTATCGAAGGCATCGGCTTCAACTTTAGCGGGCCACAAGGCTCGTTTGCAGTTCATGGAGCGCCGCCAGACACCAGTGGCGCGGTGGGCGATACTCAGTTCGTGCAATGGGTGAACGAATCGTTTGCCGTCTTTAACAAAAACACGGGTGCGGTCGAAGTTGGACCGATACCCGGCAACCGCTTATTTCAATCACTCGGTGGCCATTGCGCGGCGGCGAATGATGGTGACCCGGTGGTCCAATACGACAAGATGGCGAAACGGTGGGTTCTTTCTCAGTTTGCAGTCAGTAACGGCTTCTCGCAGTGCGTCGCAGTTTCTACAACGTCCGATGCGACCGGCACCTATCATCTTTACGAATTCACCTACCCGGCTTTTGACGACTATCCGAAAGTTGGCGTGTGGCCCGACGGCTACTACGTGACTTTCAACATGTTCAATTCGCAGGATCGTTTCATCGGGTCGCGAGTTTGCGCTTACGACCGGCAAAAAATGCTGCAGGGCTTGGCCGCAACCCAGCAGTGCTTTCAGCTTCCCTCATCGGACTTTGGACTGTTGCCGACTGATCTTGATGGAGCGACATCCGCGCTTGTTGATGCGCAGGGAAATGCCAACGGACCAGCGGCGCCGCCGGCAGGTGCGCCAAATTACATTCTCGGGTTAGGCGGTGATTCGCGTTCACTGAATCTTTGGAAGTTCCACATTGATTGGACCACGCCCGCAAATTCGACCCTGGGAATCGGCAGCACGCACCGGCCCAACGCAACTATTCCTGTGGCGCGGTTTACCTTTGCTTGCAATGGCAGTGGCCAGGATTGTGTACCTCAGCCAGGCGCAAAAAATCCGGAAAAGCTGGACACGCTGGGTGAACGTTTGATGTTCCGCCTCGCGTACCGGCGCTTTGCAGATCACGAATCTCTAGTCGTAAGTCATTCGGTCGATACCGGCCCACCAAGCGCGCGCACCGCTGTCCGCTGGTATGAGATACGAAACCCGAATGCCGCAGCCCCGCTCGTATTTCAGCAGAGTACGTACGCGCCGGACACCAGCCATCGCTGGATGGGAAGCATCGGCATGGACCGAGCGGGAAACCTGGCGCTCGGTTATAGCGTCGCGAGTACCGGTACATTTCCCAGCATTCGCTACGCGACACGTGGTCCATCCGATCCCTTAAACACGCTTGGCGGGGAAACTCGTTTTCACAACGGCACCGGAACGCAACGCTGCAAGCTGGCTAACGGAACCTGTCTTTGCCCGCTACAGGATGAAGATGGTAATCCGGTACTCGATGCAAATGGAAAAGTAAAATGCGATACCGTAGGTCGTTGGGGCGACTATAGCTCGATCACCATTGATCCAAACGACGATTGTCAGTTCTGGTATACGACGGAATACCAGCGCGAGACCGGGGCTTTCAACTGGCACACGCGAATCGGATCATTCAAGCTAGCGAGTTGTCATTAGATTTAAAATTTTCC
>DATENN010000210.1:0-5801 GCA_035275045.1 Pyrinomonadaceae bacterium | reverse complement strand
ATCTTATGGAATCGTGCAGGAGCATTCCGGCCATATCAGCGTTGAAAGCACACCCGGCCACGGCACTACCTTTCGGATTACGCTGCCGACGGCGCATGCGCGCACGCCCATGCAATTGCAGTCGGTTGGCGACTAGCGATCAATTTTCAGCCAGTTACCGCAGCAGATTTCGACAGAGCAGCGAGACCGCGTCATTGCGTGCCTTGCTTTTTTTTTGCTTAAAACTCACCTACACTGGTCGCTTTACTTGAGGACAACATAATTGGCACTTAAGACTGAAAGACGAATAGCCAAAAAGGGCTCCGTTCTCATCGTCGACGATGAGGAGATCATGCGCGAAGTTCTGGAAACGCTGTTGTCCGCGGAAGGATATCGCGTCGATCTGGCCAAGACAGGTGAAGAGGGGCTGGAGGCTTATGGCCGTCGCGCTTACGACGTAGTGTTGCTCGACGTGTCGATGCCGGGCATCGGCGGGCTACGCGCGCTGCAGGAGTTTTTGAAGATCGATTCAGATGCGGTAGTGGTGATGATCACCGCTTATGCGACCTTTGATACTGCGATTGCCGCCTGGGAACACGGCGCATTCGGCTGCATCAGGAAACCGTTTCAAAACGAACAGATCACCGGCACGGTCGGCGCCGGGATCAAACGTCGTCGCAAGGAAGAAGAGCGCCGCACATTGCGACGCGCGATGAGCCAGGCCGTAGATCGCGGCGCTATCGTCGGTCGTTCCGACGTCATGCAGGAAGTTTTTCGCCTCGTCGAGCAAGTGGCGCCGGCCCGTTCCACCGTTCTGATTACCGGGGAGAGCGGAACTGGAAAAGAGTTGATCGCGAAGGCGATTCACGAAGCAAGTACGCGCGCCGGCAAACCGTTCGTCACCGTCAACAGTTCGAATATTCCCTCGGAGTTGCTTGAGTCAGAGCTCTTCGGCCACACGCGTGGCGCTTTCACCGGCGCGGTCGCCGCCAAAAAAGGTCTGTTCGAAGTCGCAGACGGCGGTTCGATTTTCCTTGATGAAATCGGCGACATACCGCCCGAAACGCAGGTCCGCTTATTGCGAGTGATCCAGGAACGCGAATTCACACCGCTTGGCGACACCACACCGCGTCGCGTCGACGTACGCATCATCGCTGCGACCAATATCGATCTCAAAGAGGCGGTCAAGCAAGGCACATTTCGCGAAGACTTGTACTATCGTCTCGCCGTGGTGCCGATCGAATTGCCGCCGTTAAGAGATCGGCGCGAAGACATTCTGCCGCTGGCCCAACACTTCATCGAAAAATACAACGACGAGAATGCGCGCACCGTCTCTCAGCAAATTGCGCCTGAAGTTCTTGCGCTGTTGGAAGCGTATTCATGGCCGGGAAATGTTCGCGAGCTCGAGAATGCGGTAGAGCGCGCAGTTGTTATCGCGCCGGGTAACGAAATCACGCGCGAGTGCCTGCGGCCCGAGATTAGTGATCCGCGCTCGGTAGCTGCGCAATCGGAAGATGGGGCGAGTCTGGCAGCAGTGCGCGAGCTTGGTGGCGGAATTAATTTTTATGACCAGGTGCGACGTTTCGAAATCGATCTGATACGGCGGGCACTGGAACAAACCGGCGGCCATCAATCCCGGGCGGCGCGTTTACTGGGGATGAACGCAACCACGCTAAACTCAAAAATCAAAACCTATCGCATCAGTCTCCGGCCCTGAAAAAGGGCGCTGGAGGCTGCGCCCACGTTGTGCTTTCTTAACGCTTCAACGGATGATGATGTTTCCGCGCCGGTCCCTTCAACTCGATTAAGACAACTTCCATCTCATCGTCACTAAGATTCTCCGGCAAATGCGTTGCTGCCGGGGTAAACATGGCTTGACCTGCCTTCATCTCGCGTTCTTCGGTTTTGCCATTGGGATAGGTAAACTTGACTCGACCGTCCCGGGGAAAAACAGCAACTGAGTCCGGGTGACTGTGCATGACCGATTTTTCATGCGCGCCATACTTGACGCGAAGTATGCGCACGCGAGCGTTTTCGAATTCAACCTTGTAATGTTGCGAATCGACTTTGGTTGCGTCTTGCGCCAAAACCGAAGGCACAGCCAACACGAAAAGAAAAAGCGCCGGCAAGATTAATCGCGGCATGGGGAGTTCTCCTTATTTATCTGGATTAGCAGTCTCTTCGAGCGCGCATTTTTATAGCTCAGCACGTTGAAGTCAATGAAAAACTCTGCCGGAAGCCTACGGACAAAGGGATTAGGGCGAAATGCATTGCGGCAGCTTGCGGCGGACGCAGCCGCATGCACTCGCTGTCCATCGATGTGTGGCCGCTCAGCGGTGTTGAGCGAATTGAACGGCGACGTCTCAGCGCGCATCATGTTCATCGGCGAAGCGCCGGGACGAAAAGGCGCAGACCGCACTCGCACCCCGTTTTCCGGAGACCAGTCAGGCGTAAACTTCGATCGTTTTTTGTCTTCTATAAAATTGAATCGCAACGACATATTCATTACCAGCGCGGCGCTGTGTAATCCACGAAGCGCTTCGGGAGCGAACCGCAAACCTTCCCAAACCGAAATCAGAAACTGTTCTGAGTTTTTGCGGCGAACGCTGGAACTGGTCAATCCCGAAATCGTGGTCACGCTTGGGTCGGTTGCACTTAATGCGATTAAGGCAATCAAGGCGCATGAATTAGTGCTCAAGGACTCTGCCGCTCAAGTTCACCTTTGGAACGATCGCACCCTGGTTCCGCTTTACCATCCGAGCCCGCAAGTGTTGGCGTCGCACCGGCGCGAAGCTGAACAATTGCGCGATTACAGCGTAATCAGGCGAGTGATCGACAAGGCGAAATACGGGTTGCTGTAAACGAGGAACCAATGATCGAAGTGCACGAAAATTCGGCCGTAAGCAAACTCGCGCTTGATGCGCAGCACCGCCAGCTTAATGCGTCGATGGAAGAGCGTGATGGTTGGTTGGTTCCGCGTTCTTATAACGATATCGCCGTTGAGTACCAAGCAGTGCGCGGCGAAGGTGCAGGCTTGATCGATCTCTCAGCACGCGGCCGCGTGCTGGTTACGGGTTCCGAGGCGGTCCAGTTTCTCAATGGGCTTGTCACTAACGACCTGAAAACGCTCGCCGAGAATTCGTGGATGCCAGCCGCGTTTCCGAATGCGCAAGGACGGCTTATTGCAGCCGTGCGCATCGCCAATTTGCCGCTCGAAGGCAAACCCGCCTTTCTAATTGATACTGATCCGGTGGCTCATGCGAAGGTGCGGCAGATGCTTGAGCGGTTCACGTTCGCGGGAGACTTCCACTTGCGCGACCTTACAAATGAAACAGCGTTACTGTCACTTCAGGGAAAGACAGCCGAAAAAATCCTCGGCAGCGTCATTGAACGCAATAATGTGCCCGCTGAAGCGCAGGCGTTGACACAATTTCGCTGGAAACACAGCGATGTGGATTCGAGGATGAGTGTCATGCATGCGTCCCACACCGGCGCCGACGGATTTGATCTGTTTGTCGAAAATCACGCGGCGACAAAATTGTGGCTGGCAATGGTTGAGGCTGGCGCACAACCTCTCGGTTACGAGACGTTGGAGACATTGCGCATCGAGGCGGGCATACCTCGCTACGGTGTGGACATGGACGAGACGAATATAGTCACTGAAACGAACCTCGATGACGCGGTTAGCTATACCAAGGGTTGTTACATCGGTCAGGAAATCATCGCGCGCATCAAGTATCGCGGTCACGTCGCTAAGAAATTGGCCGGGCTGGTTTTGGATCAGAAAGGAACGCCAATAGCCGGCGCAATTGTGAAATCTACAGACGACAAAGACATTGGCAAAATCACTTCAACGACAAGGTCGCCGGCGTTAGACAGAACGATAGCGTTGGCCTATTTGAAGTACGATTGGCTAAAGCCCGGGACTCGAGTAAAGGTGACAGGCGATCAGGAATTCGAAGGTGAGGTCATAGAACTTCCATTTCTGCGGTAAGAATTAGCACAGACTTTTTAGCATGGGCCACTTGAACAACACAGACCAAAATCTTCGCCACTTCAATAATGACTGATGATACTAAAGTGCCGGCGCCTCAGCCGATAGATCTCGAATACCAGCAGGCACGTCTGGCATATTCCATCATCGATTCGCTGCTCGATCATACGCGCGTGGTCAGCGATTTGATCGCAATGATGGCGCAGGCGCTCGATGAAGACACAACGAAAGCTTTAACCCAAACGCCAGTCTGGTCCGCGTACCTCGATAGTCGCCGAAAGCTCGAACGGACCAGCAAAGACGTCGAAGAATTTACCGCAATAATTAAAAAGCTTAGTGACGAGTAGACCAGTCGTCCGTTTCAACAACTCGCTTAACACGCGCCCGTGCTTGTTCCGACGTTTCAACTCCGCTAGACAGACTTGTTTTTAGTTCGCCAACAGCCACCGATAAATTGGTAAGTTATTTGCATCCGCCGGCTCTTGAAATACATTGCTCTTCAAACGCGACAAACAATTAAGTTGATAATTCCAAGCAAACTTTTTTCGACACGCAGCACGTTCAAACCGGCCCGCCGTGCTAATTCGGAAGTGCGCCGGTTGAAATGATCGTCAAATAGTGGCTGCGTTATGAGATTCAGCAAGTCAAACAATGGTCCAAGCAAATTGGCAGGTCGCACATGCTCTAACAACACGACCGTGCCGCCCGCTTTAACTACCCGCCGGATTTCTGAGAATGCCTGGTCCGGACGTGACACTGAACAAAAGACCAGAGTTGCGAATGCAGCATCGAAAGAACCGGTGGCGAAGGGCAGTTCTTCCGCAGAACTTTGCAACAGACCAACCCCGCGCGGTCTCGCCTTTTCACCGGCGATTTTTATCATCTCGGCATTCGGTTCCGTGGCAATGCCCAGCGCGTTATCCGGATAGTAGACAAAGTTCAAACCCGTGCCTGCACCCAATTCCAGAATGCGCGCGTCGGCCGGCAGGTAGTTGAGAGTCGTTTCGCGCAGTCGCGCCAGGAACCAGCGATCAAGCGGACGCATTGCAGCGTCATAGCGAGGCGCGATGTCATCGTAAGTGCGAACTGACATTATTTAGGCGACGCCGTTTCAATCACTGTCATCACTACTTGCCGTTCGCGGGCGCCATCGAATTCGCACAGAAAGATTCCCTGCCAGCGGCCCAGCGACAACTCTCCATGCTTGAACGGAACAGTGACAGAGGAACCTACAAGTGTCGCCTTGATATGCGCGTCGGAATTCTCTTCACCATGACGAAAGCCCATTCCGTGTTGCGGAATCAACGTGCGCAACAAGTGAAGCATATCCCGCGGCACATCGGGGTCTGCGTTCTCGTTAACTGTCAAACCGGCCGTGGTGTGCCGAACAAAAAGCACAACCAGACCTTCTTGTGAGCCTGATTCAGACAACTTTGCCTGGACATTTTCGGTGAATTCGATCAACTCTTCGCGCGCGTGCGAACGGACTTTTAAGGTGTACATTGCCGCTCATTGTAATGCTTTGGCGACGCGATCGTTAGTTATGTCGGACGCAAAAAAAACAAGATGCGCACGATGCGCATCTTGCTAGTTTGATTTGAAGAACGATGATTTTGGTCGGCTGCTAGTTTTTGCTTACGAAATTGTAACTGAGTACGCCGGATACCTTCGCCGGCTTGTCATCTACTGTCGTCGGTCTAAACCGCGCCTTGCGGGCCGCGTCCTCGGCTGCGGGACGCAAAGCGTCCGGACCACTCTTCGCCTTCGCCGAAATAACATTTCCGTCTTCGCCGATCACGATGGCGACGGTTACTAAGCCCTCAATTTT
>DATENN010000209.1:0-3542 GCA_035275045.1 Pyrinomonadaceae bacterium | reverse complement strand
AGGACGTCGATCTTGAACGAACAATGATCCAAGCCATCTCCGCTGG
Organism: Pyrinomonadaceae bacterium; assembly: GCA_035275045.1. GTDB lineage: Bacteria > Acidobacteriota > Blastocatellia > Pyrinomonadales > Pyrinomonadaceae > PSRF01. The sequence continues at coordinate 3,496 of DATENN010000209.1, read as the reverse complement.
TTTGGGCGTCGCCCTCGTCCCAGAGCAACTAAAAAAACTCCCGCACAAGAATGTCGTGTTTCGCCCGGTCATCCCAGCCGTGGTGACCGAAGCTTGTGTCGCGTGGAAAGGCGAAAATCCGTCCGCTCCTCTAAAAGCCTACGTGGAAATCGTCGAGCACGTTGGCCGGAGCATCCGTTGACCACGGAATGGCCGCCTTGAATCTCGTTAGGTCGGGGCACTATTCGGGAGAGCCGATCCCATGGGGCGATTTGCTATGATAAGCTTGGGAATATGAGGAACATCCATCGGTGGGCATTTTTTTTCATAGCCATGGGAATTGCCCTCTGGATGCCTGGCTTTTCTCCACAATTAGGCATTATCATATTTGTGATAGGTCTGGTCGGTTTGGTGATCGCATGGGTTGTACGCTGAAATTTCAAACTGACCCACTACCGAATATTCTCTCAGTTGACATGCCGCGCAGACTGTCTGAAAGAACTCACTTCAAGCTTCCAGTTACTGCCGGTTCCAAATGCGCCCATCAGGAGAAACGATAGACTCGCTAGGTCTCCTTCGCGTCAAAGTGTCGAGCATTTTCGTCAGACACGTCTCGTAGGAATCGCACATGGGGGATTCGCCATTTGGTTTGACCCATTCGGGATGTTGGATCTGCAGATCGCCGTGAATCTGCTGCTGGAGTTCGGTGTATGTGTGGATTGGAAGAGACAAGACCATTAGCCTCGGTATAAGATTTAAGATCGGCGCGGGAGGTGTCCGCCGAAGTGCTTCGCGCAACACGGCCAACAGCGCGCTTCGTGTGAAGAGTCGGCGTTAATTTTCTCATGACGTAATCTTCCTATTTTTCACTTGTCCGAAGGACTCTGTAATTTACATCGTCGGTGAATACGGTCTGGGCGTATTTTCCTAAAGACTAACCGTTTGTTGTCTTCCGAATCCCGGCTCGGGCAGGGTAGCCAACGAGGTCGAGCACCCCCGATTGGGTCGAACCAAATAGCAATCACCCAACCCGCGACTCGCACGAGTTACGCCTCAGCGAATTCTCGGCCTTGCTCACCGGACAAACAGCGGAACAGCGGTGCGGTGAGAAGTTAAGCGGCGTGATTAGAGCTTGATCTTTATCTTAACGCTTTTCAGACTCTCCTGAAGATTTCGAAGCATTTGATGAGTGCGACTGGTAGCCTCTTCAATTCCACGTCGAAACTCTGTCGTGTCGATCAGCGTGTTGCAAAAGGGACATTTTCGACTCTCCGCCTTGAGCCATTTGACGGTCTCGTTGATCTGCTTGCCACATTTAGAGCACGTCATTTCCAGCGGTAAGTTGTCGAAAAACATGGTTCTCATTCAGAGAATGAACAAAACGCCTTCATTTGGCAAGTTCCAGACCGTCCATCCGTAGTGCTTTCGGGTGTTGGTGCCCGTTGAGTTAAGCCACGCGTCGCAGCTTCGGAAGGGCTTCGCGGAATTGAGTGGGAGCGCGACCTACGATTCGCTTAAACTCGCGATTGAAATTCGTCATGGATTGAAATCCGCATGCGAAAGCAACTTCGCTAACTCGCGAATTGGGATTGAGCAAAAGCGTCTTCGATTTCTCCACTCGAACTCTCGAAAGGTAATCGATGAAGTTCATCCCGGTCGCTTTCTTGAACATCTTACAAAAATAATGCCTGCTTATGTTAGCTACTTTGGCGATTCGCCCGAGCGACAGCGGCTCCGCTTGATGGTCCTCGATAAATTGTCGCGCCCGCGTCATACTTGTGGACTCATCCTTTTCGCGCCGTACGACCAGTTGATTTGATAGAATCGAAAGGTGTTGCGCAAAAAGACTCAGAAGCCGCAACATCGCGCGGTACCGGACGGGCGATAAAACGCACGACTGAAAATAGGCCCGCTCAAGTTGCTTCCAATCCGTCTTGTAGCCCCACGCGCGGAGCTGCCGAGTAATGCTGGCGAAGTGTTTTTTTGTGGGATTTTTCAGCATTACTTCGCCCGTCTCGAGAAAACCGAGAATGTGGTCACCCACATACACTGGCACCGCGCTTTCTGAGAGTCCCGCAAACCAGGTGGCGGTGCGCGTCGTCGAGGCCAGTTCCTGGGAAGCATCGGTTTGGGCCCTTAGGCATGCGGCGCGAGCCTGGTTGAAACGAGCGAGAATCGCCGCGAATGAATCCCGATCTGTTTTGCCATGGTGTGCAGGCGACCATGAATGGTGTGCTCGAATATTGAGCGGCAAACCCATCGCTTCGCTAAAAGCCCGTTCGTAATCTTTGAAAATCTGAGAGCGCGACAGATGTACCATTACTTCCTGATCAGAGGATCGGGCTGGAGCAGTCCGTCCACGGGCGTCGCGGATCAGGCCGCTTCTTTTTGAGCGTCTTATGGACGTCCGACCCGCAGTCATTTCAGGGCGCTCGCAATCTGAGCTACCTTAGCAGCCCGCGGCACGCCGCATTCGGTCAGGGCTTTGGTCGTGTCCTTTACACTCAGGAGGTACTTGCGCAGGATCGGATGAATTGCGTACGCGACTTCAGCGTCTCGCATTATTTCGCGGAATTGGATTAGGTGCATAAACGATTAACCTTGTAGCGGAATGCCTTCAACGCGCCTTGCGCCGGACCGGTTGTGGCGTTTTCCGTTCGATCGTCACAGGGTAACTGTTGAAGTTGCCCCGTATTTCCCCCTTCGTTTTCCCAACGTCGCTTTGCGGTACAATCGCTTTCTTCCTTTTGTGAACTTGCGAAAGTCGGGGAATGCATGGGGCAATCAATGAAGCGGCTCAGCGACCGTTGTCCCTATGAAGCCGTGGTGCGATGAATAACTCGCCGAAGGTCAGCTGCCGCCGGACATCCGGTCCCCGCTTGCGGGCCGCAGCGCGAAACCTCTTGAAAAGCGCCGCACGACCTTTTGAAGTTTTATGTTGCGCGTAATAGAGCGCACAGTTCTGAGTCAATGTTGGTTCCATGTTAATTCTCCGTTTGTTTGCGCTGGCAGCGGATTGACGCGGGCGCCGATGTCTGAGCAATTCGTGTGGAGGCGCGAGATATAAGCATCCAGGGACGCCACGAAAGTTATCCCTGAAACCGCAGTGTCGCCCGATAAGTTCTCGAGCAATTTTTCAAGCTCATTTTTATGAGCAGCGATAGGATCCATGATGCGGTTTTGGTGCAGAGAGAAGGGGCCGCACACCTGCGCGATCGATTGACGCTGCGATTGTTACGGAACTAACATACGGCTGCAACTGCCAATCAGCTAATGGTAATACTGCCACAGTTCGACACCGCATATTTCCGGCGTACGGTGGAATTCGCCGGGACTTCGTGATGGTGTGATGCACGAGCCTGTGGCAAGCCAGAGTGCGACGAGCATGCGAAATCATCCCATCGCCGTCTCTACTCCTACTCCAGCTTGAATCGGATGGCGTTGCTGCCTCACTCGGGCGGCCACCAATCGTAAAGCTCTGCTGGATTCATTCCGTTGCGGACCCAACGTGCGCACG
>DATENN010000208.1:0-4889 GCA_035275045.1 Pyrinomonadaceae bacterium | reverse complement strand
CGGTCGCTATCGCTCCCGGTTCCGAATTCGTTGACCCACGATAACCGACTAAATACTGGATCAGTCGCGAAGCGGCGCGGCCAAGACCGCTTCGCGCAATCGAACGCAGGCTTCGCAGACTTCTTACCGATCCCGATGAATCGTAATTTTCACTGGCCCACGCATTCTTCGCCGCGGGCTGAATTCAAAATACAGTTGTTCTCCGGTCCGCAATCTCAGATTACGTGGCACGTTGAGTCTCGAACGTCTTCCATTTAAATAGGAAGTGGCGAGTACGCGCGATCGCTTCGATGCTGAAACAGCGACCAAGGTAACGCTGCGAAGTGGCGAGTCCGAATCGATCAGCCAATCGCCGCCGCCGCAGAGCGACCGCCAACAATCGTCACAGGCCCCCTGCGCCCTTTGGCAAAACTCGGAAACGGCGCCACGACATGGCGGTCCCCCTTCGACGCAATCAACTTCGAAATCTCCACCGACTATGGGTTGCGGACTCGGCGGTTGGCGGCATTCCCGCAAACGCGTTCGGCAATCGCTAATGCAAGTAATGCGGTCACGCTCAGCCTGGCGATCGGAACGATCGAGCTCCGCGAGCGCAGCGTTAGCGGCAGCTTGCTTTTCTCTGCGACACTGCTGCCTCGCTCTTAAATCATGAAACTGAATGTTGCACTGAATCAGATCGCGATTTAACTGAAGCCTGATTTGGCTGCGCTGCAATTGGTTTTGCGACCGCGTTCGATTGGCGGTGGCGTTACAGGTGCTGACGCAGGCGCGATATTCCCTGTCGCAATGCGCCTGGCCAAAGGCAGCAACAGAGAAAGTCAACAGCATAGTTGCGGACAGAAGAATGTTTACAATCAGAGTTTTCATGAGGGTCGCTCCTGTTGGTGTTGAGCTGTTAACGCGAGGGCGGCCGCATTATGTCACACGTCGAAAAGAGGAATGAAGGATTTCCGGTCGGAGCGCAGGCGAAGCTCAAGGAGCAAAAGCAAAGAGCCGAAGCGCTAAGCCCTTTGCTCTTTGCAGTTTTCCGGCGAGTGCTAACCGTTTGAATGTGAGACGGTGATCACGACGTTCCCTTTCTTGTGGCCCCGGTCGACATAGCGATGCGCTTCAACCATCTGGTCCAGCGGGTAACTTCTGTCTATCACCGCTTTGAATTTACCCTCTTCGATGATTTGTTTAAGCCGCTCCAGGTATTCCACGCGAGGTCGCGGGGCGCCGCCGTCGACGGATACATATTTCCCACTCGGATTGAGCGCGCTCCTGCACTGCACTTTCAATTTTGAGGTTTTTCGTTTCCCGACCGCGTCGAAGATGAGGTCGTAGGTGTCTCCGCTGCGAATAGCATCCTGCGCGGTGTAATCGATCACATTGTCCGCGCCCAGCGATTTCACTAACTCCAGGTTCGTCGTGCTGCAAATGCCGGTCACTTCGGCGCCGGCGTATTTCGCCAGTTGCACGGCCGCGGTTCCAATCGCACCGGACGCTCCGTAGATCAGCACCTTCTGTCCGCTGCGCAGATTGCCTTTTTTCAAAAAGTGCGAAGCGATCATTGCGCCATAAGGAACGGCGGCGGCCTCTTCGTAACTCATTGTCGACGGTTTCAGAGCAAGACAACCAGTCAGCGATCCTACTTCATTCATACATACATACTCGGCGAAAGCGCCCTGGCGAATTCCCACCGATCCGTAAACCTGATCCCCTTTATTAAAAAGCGTAACGTCTTTGCCGACCGCTTCGATTTCACCGGCGACGACAAACCCGGGTATGGGTTTTCGCGGTTTGGTTAGACCAGCGCCCAACCGCCGCATCAGCGAGAACAGGAATGGCAAGTCAGAGCGGCGCATCAGCGAATCGCTCGCAGTTACTGCCGTGGCGTAGACTTTTATCAGCACCTCGGAATTCTTCGGCGTCGGCATTGCTACGTCCTTAAGTTGAAGAACTTCGGGTGGTCCATATTTGGTGCAGACGATGGCTTTCATAAAGGAGTTTCGGGTTTCGAGTTGCGGATTTCGAGTGCGTAATTAATATACGTAGATTCCTTGGCTGAGGTTCGGCGGAATCGGACAGGTCGCGCGTCATCTTTGTTCGTGATAACTTGACCACAGGTCAGAAGCTAATTCCAGCAAATCGGTTTTGCAATCCTCTTGATTTCAGAACTCAAGCATCGACGGATCGCTATCATCCTGCTCCTAGTGACTGCGTCGCTCGCTTTCGCGTTCGCGCCTGCTGCGTCCGCAAAATCGTGGCGCGGCCTCACACCGTTGCGGTCCACTCGTGCCGATGTCGAGAAACTTCTGGGCAAGCCGCAGCCCGGCTCGCGAAATTTTTACAAGACGACTACCGAAACAGTGTCGGTCGCGTACGCCGAGACCCCTTGCGCCTATGGTTGGCGAGTCCCCCTCGATACCGTCATCAGTTTGATGGTGACGCCGAAAGAACCTCTAAAGCTCGCCGACCTAAAACTCAACGAAGCGAACTATGACAAACGCAAGGATCTTAACCTTGAAAATATTTACTACTATGTGGATGTGCGCAATGGATTGAATTGGACGGTGGACACGAGCAACGGCACCGCGACTGCAGTCGAGTATTACCCAGCGGCAAAGGACGCGCGCCTCAAGTGTCCGTTATTGAAAAGTGGACAGACCACGCCCGGTTCGAATCAACAAGTCACACCGCGTGCAAGAAGAAGTTCGCGCTCAAAGAAGAAAAGCGCGCCTAAGGTTTCATCGCTTCGCACGGCCGCTTGACGTGCTTGCATGAAAGTCTGGAGCGGAGATCAAGCGATGAAAAATCCAACCACGAAGCGCAGCAGTCCGGCGCCAAGAATTACCCAAATCGCGTTAGGCCGGTAACGAACGAGTATGAACCCGGCCGCGATCGCAATCGCCAAACCGGCCCACGTGTGAATGCCGGCGCGTCCGATACTGATTCCGGCCGCCACCAGCAAACCGACGACTGCTGGAGTTACGCCTTTCAAAAATGATTGCACGATCTTGTTGGTTTGGAATCGCGCCAGCGAAGAGCCGGCTACCACCGTCATCAAAAATGAGGGTAGAAAAATGCTGATAGTGGCGACGATTGCGCCCAAGGTGCCGGCTACGCGATAGCCAATGAATGTCGCCATAATCAAAACCGGACCGGGAGTGATTTGGCCCAATGCTGCGGCATCGACAAACTCCTGATGGGTCAACCAATGATGCGCGTCGACGACTTCCGCTTCGATCAACGGAATCATTACAAAGCCGCCACCGAAGGTAATCGCCCCCATGCGCAAAAAAATAGTCGAGAGCATCAACAGCAGCGCGACCTTAGTAAAGATCGGCATCGCGGCGCCGGCGATTAGCAACCCCGGCAACTTTTTCGGTGGCTGTTGTTCCTGCTTGTTTTCTTCATCTGCTTCGGCGATCGCCGCCAGGCGCACTCGCTCATCAGCCATCGCGCGCGTCAGATAGCCGCCCACAAAATGGGTTTCGCGCAAGCGCCGTCGCCTTCGTTGAAGTGTCAGCCGCGCTGAGATTCGCTTGCGGCGCGAGGCAACACCGTGAAGTTGTCCTAACTTCCGCAGTTGTTTTTCGGCAAATGAGTCAATGAAGATTCCGACCAGGCCGGCGGCGAGTACGACTTCAATTACGGTGGCGCTGAAGAACGCAACGACAAGACAGGAAAGCACGGCCAACAGCCATTGCCAGGGTTTGTAAAGAGTGTTACGCCCGATCCGCCATGCGGTAACAATGACGAGAGCGACGACGGCCGCGTTCAAGCCGCGAAATAGACGATCTGTGTCGGGCAAGTAGCGCAAATGCCGGTACAGAATCGCCAGCACGATCATCATCAGCATTGACGGCAGAATGAAACCCGCCAGCGAAACCACCGCGCCGCGCCAGCCGCGCAGTCGCAAGCCAACGTAGGTCGCAGTATTTCCCGCTGCGGTTCCGGGCAGGCTTTGCGCCAGCGCGAAACCGGAAGTGAAGTCCTGTTCGCTAAGCCAGCGGCGCTCGAACACCACCAGCGATCGAATCTGCGAGATAACGGCGAAGCCTCCGCCGAACCCTACGATTCCAATTTTAAGTAATGATAAGAAGAGACCGCCGAGGGTCGGCGTGCTGGCGATGCGTTCGAGTTCGCGTCGAGTTTCGCGCGCCCGCGTTCGCATCTTACGCGCGCGAGTTTTAATTCGGGTGGTGCGCTTATCTACCTGTGTTACCACTTTCGTGGTTTACAGGTTATCACAGCGCGTTCGGCACTACTTATTCGAAGACGAACCACAGCTAGCCTTGTGCGGCTTGCCCAAAATTGCCTCCGACGTGATAATTCGGCCCACATGCCGCTCGACAGTTATAAAGCCCTCGCTAAACCGTTTAGGCAAAATCCCAGTGGCGCGGAAGTTCGACGCCTCTTAGGGGACAGTTTTCGTGAATCTCTGTTGTACTTATCGCACCGAGGACAGGCTGAGTTGGTATCACTCGTGCCGAATAAAACCTACTTTGCATTCACATCTGATGAGAAGAGATCACGAGCAGTTAATGTGGATTTATTCCAGCCCGACTTACGGGAGTGGAACGAATTCGCCGCGGCAATGGAGGCAGGAAATCTGAATGGGTTTACCGCCGACCGGATCACTCGGCTTATTTACTGCGTTGCAATCAGTTTTTGTTGTTGCGTGGATCTAATACGAGAGCGCGATCAAAAAACTCCGGGCACGTACTTTGAATACCTCATTGCACATTTGTTTGCTTGGCGTTTAAACGTGAATCCAACAACTCGAATTCAGGTATTGAATTTGGATATGGACACACACTTAGCTACGGATTTTATTTTTGATCTGGGCGCGGAAAGACCAAAGTTCCATTTGCCCGTGAAGACATCAACGCGAGAGAGAGTCA
>DATENN010000207.1:0-7146 GCA_035275045.1 Pyrinomonadaceae bacterium | reverse complement strand
GTAATGTCAGGTTGCCGCGGACTTTCAGATCATAGTAGTTCTTATCGCGCACTCTTCCGGAGACATCCGTACTTTTGAAGATGATCTCGGGATACTTTTCAGGATGAAGGACAATTTCTCGGAGTTCATTATTGATAATCTGCTTTTGCGCGGGAGTAAAAGCATCGCTTGTTTCCTCCATCGAACCGGTTTTTACAATTAACGTTAAGGAAGATCCGGTTAGGTTTTGCGGATCGAATTGAGCTTCACCGGTAAAGTCGCGCGCGGCGATTAGGTGTTCATGGCCTTTGAACCAGAATAAGCCTCCGCGCTGCCCATGCGCGATGAACTTGCTTTGGGTTGAATCAAGCCGAAAACGGGCGGGCGTTGGTGCCGCTTTATTACTCGCTGTTGGTCGCGAGCCGGCAAGAGCGATGCCCGCAGCAAACAAACAGATTGTCGTTATGCAACAAAGGATTGATTTAAACATTTGTTCCCTTCCCCTCTGCAATGACGCAGCTATTAATCAAACATTAAGTAGGGGCTGAGAAAAGGCGGGTCGCTTTGTCTCGACACTATACAAGCGCTGCAGACTTTGGCAAAGTTAGTTGCACGATTAATTAATCATGGCGACAAGTAAGAAAACATCAAAGAAAGCCTCGCAAAAGAGTAGCGTGAGCGTCGAGGAATTCCTCAAGCTGAAACAGCCCAAAGGCGATCTGTTGCTGAATGTTGACGGCCAATCGGTTTCCGTAACCAGTCTCGATCGTGTTTATTGGCCAGTCGAAAAAATCACGAAATTTGATCTGCTTTGCTATTACCTAAAGGTTGCTCCACAGCTTCTGCCGTTCCTGCAAAACCGGCCCGCGATCTTGCAACGCTGGCCGCGGGGCATCGCCGCGCCAATGTTTTTCCAGCAGGATTTAGAAAAGGCGCCGGACTTTGTCACCACAATTCGCTTGACCAATCTGCAGGGTCGCGAACTCGATTACGCTGTTTACACAACCGCGGCGTCCCTGCTCTATTTGGTTAACTTAGGGAACATCGAACAACATCCGTGGCATTCAACGGTTGCAAAACTCGACAAGCCTGATTGGCTGGCGATCGATCTTGATCCAAAAAAAGCGCCCTGGGAGAACGTGCTGCAGGTTGCACTGATCGCTAAACAAGTTTGCGAGGAAGTTGGTCTGAAAGCCTTTCCAAAAACGTCAGGTTCCTCCGGCGTCCATGTTTATGTGCCGCTGGCAGCTACCAACGAATATGAAAAGGTGGCGGAGTTTTCGCGTTTGCTTGCGACTGAAATTGCCGGGCGCGCGCCAAAAATTGCGACCGTGGAACGCACGATCAGCAAGCGGAAACCTGATCAGGTCTATGTTGATTGGATGCAGAATTCGCGCGGCAAGAGTTTAGCCGCGGTCTTCACGGCTCGAGCGAAACCGGGCGCGACGGTATCAATGCCGTTAAGCTGGAAACAAGTTGAGCAGGGCGTGAAGATTTCTGACTTTACAGTCAAAAATGTTCCTGCCCTGCTCAAGAAAAACCGTCACGCCTGGTCCGACTTTTTTGACCAGCGTCAGAAGCTGAAATTGAAGTAGCGCAAACCAAACAGTTTGCGTTACTTAATTTTTACCCCTGCCGAAAATCGCAATCCATCTTCGCGTCCGTGACTATAGAACACCGGCAGATAGTCAACCTGGATGGCGCGAATGTCGACATGCCGCGTGGCCTGTATATCGAGGCCGCCGCCGAACGCCATCGCAAATGCCGTATCGTTGGTATCGGGACAGGTAAAGTCGTCGTTGCGAAAGTCGGCGTGATAGCGATTGATGCCGAACAACGCATGCGCAAATGGCGATAATCGCGACGAATTACGCCAGTTAAACCGCGGCCCAAACAGCAACGTATACCTGGACACGCGAGCATTAAACTGCCGTCCCGTCAACGTATCGGTGAAATCCGTATTCGCGAAAGTGGCGGAGAAGTTTGCGACAATCCCCACATTGCGATGGACGTTGGCGACCACTTCACCAGTGAATCCGTTGTACGGAATACGCTTCGAAATGAAGTCGGCCCGCTGGGTGGTGCCGTTTGCATTAACGATTCGACCGCGTTCATCGAGACGATCGGCGCCGTTGTTGGCACGCTCGTGAGCGTAGCCGATAAAGAATTCCCAATCTGAATAGTCCTGGGCGAAACCCGCCGGGGCACAGACGAGGATAATCGCGAAAAGCATTAGTAGCTTACGCATAAGGCGGAAGTCCTCCTTGGCAATTTCCCATCAACACGTTGTGGTGATAAGAAAAATAGGAACCCGCACGTCTTTCCAATTTTTCCTGTTGATTACCCGTTTTAGTGAAAGGGGACAATCTTTTAGCATGGACTGTGGCAGACAGGCAAGAACTAACACTATCAAGTTGCGCTTGGCGAGGGTCTTTTCCCTGCGTCCTTCGCGTCCTCCGTGTCTCGGTGGTGGATTTGAGACGCGGCCAGCCCCTCAAGAGAGATGCAAAGAGCGCGGCAGTTTCACAGCGATTCCACTCGCGCTAATCGTCCTTTGTTTGTTCGCAGCCCCTGGTGAAACCCTCGCGCAGCGCTCAATCAAGCCCCGACCAGTCCCACCGGCAGTTAATAGATCGCAACCGGCCGAGGATGTGCAAACCTTATTCACTAAAGGCCAGACTGCCATTGATCAAAACCGATTTGACGAAGCCATGACGATCTATAACGGCATCGCGTCGTTACCTGCGGTTTCGCCGGCTGATGCAGCGGTAGCACTTGGACGCGTCGGAAAGATCCTGATGATTCAGCGCAAATTTGAGCTTGCCGTTACTACTTTCCAACGTTCCCTCAAACTCAATCCGTCCGACGCAGTGGTGCAAAATAATCTCGGAGAGGCGCTCGGCGAGCTGAAACAATTCGCGCCGGCGCTTGAGGCGTTCACTAAAGCAGCCGCCTTGGATGGAACATTATTGAGGGCGCGTTACAACCAGGGTGTGACCTATGCGCGGATGGGAAATTCGCGATATGCAGAATTCATGTTCCGCAACTTGATTAAGAACAATCCCACCTATTCGCTTGGGTACGATGGCTTGGCGGTTACTCTTTCGAGATCAGGTCGCGCGAAGGAAGCCATCCAATATCACGAGAAGGCCCTCGCACTTAATCCCAACGACGCTTCGTTCTATTACAACCTCGCCCTGAGCTATCTCATGCTTGGCAACACCAACAAAGCGCTCGAGCAACAGGAAAAGCTAAAGCGTATTGATCCCGCCATCGCCGATCGACTGTCCAGCGTCATCATCAAGCATCAAATGTGATTGTTAATTATTTGCTTAGTGAGAGTTGAAAAAAGCTTCCAATGGTGCCGTAACAATTCTTGCAGTAGCAATCAGCCGTTCTTCAGCCGCTCGTTGCGCCCTAACGTCGGCTGAGGTTAGGTCGCGCAGGCATGACAACAACGAATCGAGCAGTCCTGTGTTCAATAATGTATTACGCAGCATATATAGCTGGGCAACCCGCTGAATCGTAGTTGCGGATATCGAATACATGCGATTTGCAATCGCAACCAAGTCGTCCACCCGAACCTCAATTGCCGGTACATTCCTATCCCACATCAGAACAACATCTTTATGCGGCAGGTATTTTCTCGGATTGTGCTCTGCCGAGTTCCGCAGCCACCCCGCGTCAGGTTCTATAAGAGTAGGATAATTGTGGTGGAGGCGCTCGTACGCCTGTCGAATCAAGTTACCAGTAGATGGAGGGGAGGGCGGAATCGCATTGTTCTTGAAGAAGGACAGTTGCCAGATCGTAATGACATAGCGCCTGTAAAGTAATTCGGTTATTTCATCCAACGCCCTAAGAATTGCTGTTGCGCGCTCCTCCCCTCGCGTCTTGGATGCCCGCTCTAGTAAATCAATAGGCGCACACTGCGACACAATATGATCAACAGGATCGCCATGTCTAAGGGAAACTATGATCGATATAAAGGGAATGCGTGCATCGGCCTCCGCCATTAGTTTCAATAGTTGAGAATAGCGAGCATCCCGCGCTGCCTGTTGCTTCAGCGTCTTAACTACATCCTTAAAGATTTCCCGAAACCCGTCGGACGCATCTGGACTAGAAAGAAGTACGATTAACTTTTCAGCGACTTCTGGACTGCCGTTTCCGATGGCAAGCGGTAGACTTTCAAAATCCTTCTTTATGTTTTCAATAGTTGTGGCCGGTTGTTTAGTGTCAAAGTGTTCAGCCCTTCTAAGTGTTCGTCGCATCACCTGAGGCAACTGCGGCATTATGCGAATGATTTCACCGGCGATCTCGTCTTGCAAATCGTTGGAGTGTTTAATTGCCATTATATTGTCGTGAATCTCCACGCTAAACGACTATAATATTTCTTAGTTTTATCACTTGCGCAAGGAGGCAGTCATGAATCGGTCGCACTTGCTAGTCCAGAAGGCCGTTACCTACAACACAAAAGCCCTCGTAGATCCGGAGGGTTCGCTTTACGACAACTTGTTAGGAGCCTGGGTTTGGGTCAAGGCCAATGAATTCTTGGTAAAATCAAATGATTCCGGGCGGCCAAGACCCACTACCAAGAAGCAAGATATGGAAACTGGAGAAGACCTTAAGGGTGCCTGATGAAAAATCGTGTTAGTACCTTCAATTCTAATTATCTCTAACAAGCACGATTTCGCGACCGATCATGTCATCTTCAGTCTGAAGCGACGCGGCGTGACTTACTTACGCCTCAACCGCGATCAATTTTCCGATTTTCAACTTTCCTTTGCACCTACCACGCAAAGACTGTTTGGGGCCGGTTTCGGTTTTTCCTTCGAAATTAGTCCTAAGTCGTTGAGAGCCATCTATTTTCGCGCTCCGGTGTATTTGCGGGACATTTATCAACCGAATATTTCTCCGGACGAACAGCTGAAGCGAACTCAGTGGGCGGCTTTCGTTAGAGGACTAACCGTTTTCGATAATGTCTTTTGGATGAATCATCCCCAAATGACGTACCAAGCAGAGATAAAGCCCTATCAACTTCGGTGTGCCGTAAAAATGGGGTTTGATGTGCCCGAAACAGTTGTTAGCAACGCCATCACCGACTTCGAACTGTTGGCAAATCGCGAGCAAGTAATAGTCAAAACTCTCGATTCAACGATTCTGAGGATGGAAGAGGGCGAAGCATTTATCTACACGAATTTGATCGCGACGAAAGAATTGCTTAACTCCAATATTTCTAGCGCCCCTGTAATCATTCAGGAACTGCTAGCTCCTAAAACTGACATCAGGGTGACCGTCGTACGCGATAAGGTCTTTGCTGTCGCCATCAAAAAGAACGGACGCGGAATCGATGGGGACTGGAGGAAAGAGCAACAAGACATTCAGTATGAGCCTTTTTCACTTCCCAGCGAAATTGAATCCCGGTGCCGACGTTTGACGCGCCGTTTGCGTTTATCGTTTGGAACCATCGACTTAGCTTACTGCAGGGATCGTTATTACTTTCTAGAGATTAATCCGACTGGTGAATGGGCTTGGTTAGTCGACACTACACCTTTTACGATTGATCAATACATAGCTGATGCCTTAACTCAAGCGGGAAAGAGGTCGATCTGACATTTGTTGAAAAAAGGCTTACCGGACTACGGTGGCTGAAGAGCTTCTTCCTTCAGCAGCTCTTCGCGAATCTTTACGCCTTTCATATTGAAAGGAAGATGCGAAGAGCCTGGCAAGAGTCAAATTCTAAAGATCTAGAGTTTGAATCGCAGCGGCCCGCTGATCTCAATGAGTTTACCGATGAACTTGAAACATACCTCTCGCGACAGGATGACCGAAAAAAGACAATCGACGACAAAGCAAAATCATGCCTCCTGGTAATTACCGTTTCAGCAACTGTGGCTTTAGCAGGATTAAATCTGTTTAAAGAGGGACCTCTACTTTTCGGGCGTTGGACCGCCTATTTTTGATCTCAGCAGACGCTTATTTTGTATTGTCTGCTATCACAGCAATAAAGGCATTAGTCGCGGTTGGCCTCGCGACCCCTCATCCCGATGATTGGGTACATAGCGATAACGGCCAAGTGACGGTCACTAAGCCTGATAAAACCTATTTGTTTTACGTGATCGCAAAAGGCAATGACAACGAGCTAAACATTCGAGCAAACTACTTAACTGCGACACTTGTCGGTTTGCGCAACGGATCCGTTCTGCTAACTATCGCTCTCGCCCTCGCCGTTTTTACTCACTCCGAACCAAAAAACAACAATGCCACTCGCATATCGAGAGTGCCCCTAACGGAGATTCCAGGCGAAGCTAATGCGATTAAAGTCGAACGGACAGCCAATCCTAATATTTTGAATGCTAACGCCCCTTTTAAACCGGGCCTCGTTCGGAACTCGCGCAGTAAGTATCGGAACAGCCAACGAAACCCGAGTCGAAATTGAGTTAGTCAGCTGTAGCTGAAACTGCGGCGGGACTGGTCGTTTTAAGATGCGCCAACTCACTCGCATCGATCAGGTTCAGCTTCTTTCTCGCCCACACTTTGGAAGCCGGGCTCTATCTCTCCTGCAAATCGTTTCATGCCCGCGCGGTTGCGCAGACGGCCGCTGAAGTCGACATTAGGACGCCGCCCTTGTTAATAGTGCTTTGAGGTAGCGCGGCGCCCGCGTTTGCGAGTCTTCCGTTTCTCATCCACGCCCTTGAGCGATGCCAGCGGCCAAAGTTTGTGTTCGACTTCGGCCAGGCCCGCCTCAGTCACCGCGCGCAGCACGTCTTCAGACGACTTATAAGCGGGCGCGGCTTCATCCAACGGCACCCGTCCGTTCAGGTTCACCAAAATTCCTGCCGCGGCGTATTCATCATCAATCACTCGTTGCGACAAAGTGCGGTTCGCTTGTCCGCGCGAAAGTTTCCTGCCGGCTCCATGATTGACGGAATAACCGCTGTTCTTAGCGCGCGCAAGTGGGCGCAGAATGTAGCTGAAGTCTTTGTTGCTGCCGGGAATTAGAACGGGATGGCCGGTGGTTTCCCACACCGTGCCTTTCAGAAATGGATGACCTGCGGGAAATGCGCGCGTCGCGCCTTTGCGATGCACCCACACGTCGCCTAAGTCCGGATGCCACTCCTTCTGGACAAGGTTGTGACTGATCTCATAAATCAATTCGAGGTCTGAATT
>DATENN010000206.1:0-5134 GCA_035275045.1 Pyrinomonadaceae bacterium | reverse complement strand
CGAAAGCGGCCGGGTCAATCCGGATCGTTTGTCTCGGTGATTCAGTCACCTTCGGTTATCGAGTGCCAACGGTGTGGCCCGAACGCCCGAACGATTATGATCGGCAGGCGCTTGCTTATCCGCCTTTGCTCGAGAATGTGCTGCGCAACGCGAATCCGGGCAAGCAGATTGAAGTGATTACGATGGCGGTGCCGGGTTATACGAGCCACCAGGGGCTGGCGTGGCTGACACGGGATATTGATGAGTTCAAACCTGATCTGCTGGTGATCAGTTTTGGCTGGAACGATGCGAGCTTCAGCGATGTGCCCGACACTGAAGCGATCAAAACTACCTGGCCGGCAGTAACAATACGTTGGCTGGTAGATCACAGCCAGGCCTTCGCGCATGCCACTCATTGGCTTCGCTCACGCCAGCCGGCAAAGAGAGTTATTAGACCATTGCCTCGCGTTTCGGCGCAGGACTATCTCAACAACATGAAGGCGATGGTCCAACTGGCGCGGGCTCACGGCGCACGAGTCATCATCATGGCTGCACCGTATCGCGATGCGTCGACGAATGTCCCTGAAGCCCAAATAATGCAGCGCTACCGAGATAATTTGCGCGCCGCAGCGAAAGAGCAGAGCATTCCTTTTCTAGAGATTCGCGAGCTGACGCCGGATGCAGCGCCCGCTAACGATGGCTGGTTTGGCGAACTAATTCATCCGAATCACATGGGCCACCGTTTGATCACGTCTGAGCTTTTGAAACTGTTGGCGCAAACTGGGGCCTTGCCGGATTTGAACATTCCGTCGTTAACACCTTAAATCAGGATCGAATATGCTGGCGCCGGAGGGACTATGAACTTAAGAGAACGCATCATTGCGGATTTGACTGCATCGATGAAAGCGCAAGACGCGCCGCGGACCTCGACCTTGCGCATGGTGAAAGCTGCGATGACCAACCGTCAGATAGAGAAAGGCAGCGAGCTTGACGATGACGAGATGGGCAAGCTGCTGCGTTCACTGGTGAAGCAGCGACGCGATTCGGTTGAGCAGTATGAAAAAGGCGGCCGGCAGGATTTAGTCGATAAGGAGAATGCCGAAATCGAAATTATTCAGGCGTATTTGCCACAGGCGGCCTCGAGCGAAGAGATTGAGACTGCGGTGGCCGAAGCGATCACCGAAACCGGAGCTACTTCGATGAAGGACATGGGCAAGGTCATGAAGGCGGTGCAAGCGAAGCTGGCAGGCAAGAATGCTGACGGCAAAACTGTCAGTGAAATCGTCAAAGCAAAGCTGGGGGGTTAATCCCAGCAGTTTATGTAACGTCCGTGGGCGCCTATCTTTCCGTGAGACTCATCGAAAAAATTTGAGGCTGCGCCTCACGCGAAGGCACAGCCTCGTCATTCGAATGCCGCGACGGAAAGGCAAAACCTTTCGCACGAATCACAGTACAGCTTTTGGTGGTCAGCGGAAATCGACAGCCGTTTATTTGTACGTGATGTCGATTTCAGGTTTGTTTCCGAACGTCGGAAACGCCGAACTATCGAACATCTTCACGCCGTTCGAATCTTTTACTACAACCTTCGTGATGTGTTTGCCAGATTGTTTGTGTTTGTACTTGCCAACGTTGTCGTTCGTACCTAAACAATCCGCGCCATGGTTACTGCCACATTGGATCTCTAATGATCCACCCTTGATGATGATGTCATCGCCGGGGTTATTGTTCGCAATTTGATTGACCAAGGCATAGGCCCCCAGCGCCAGAACCAGGATCGTAGTGACGGCGATTATCGCTAAACGAAGTTGACGCATATTTCTCTCCTTTGTCTAAGTGGAAGAACTGTGCGTGTCGGGGTGAACCCGTACGCCTGGGCAATAAGAACGAGAACGGCCATCTAGGGAGTGCCGTTAAGCAGGTCCAATTGTTTTTTTGCTCGTTGAATGTCAGGACGCGTCAGATAGGTCCTGTAGCTGTCAGCGTTCCAGCGTTGTTCCAATCCGGCAAGTAACTCTCGGGCCTTGAGAGCATACTCGCGCGCCTTGCTTTTGTCACCGCCCTTGTCTGCTGCTTCAGCGGCTATCGTCAGCGCACGCCATTCCGAATCCTGTTTTTCAAGTCGCGAAAAAGCATTCGCCGCATCTTCAGCGTTGCTGCGCGCCGCTTGATTGTCTCCGGCAAGTAACAGGGACTCTGCGAGCGCGAGTTGCGCGGTCGCCACGTCCGCAGGATTGGCCAGCTGTTTTGCAAACTCTACCGCATCGCTTGCCGACTGTTTTCCGGCGGCAGCTGAACCTCCATAGGTCGCAGCCAGCGCGGATACTACCTTCGCGTTGAAAGCTACAGATTTGTATTCATTGGCGGCTTTGGTCAAAGCCTGGCCAGCGGCTGCACGCGCTTCCGGATAGTGCCCTTCGCTCAACGCGATTTGCGCCTTTATTTCATCGATCTCCGCCGACAGGCGTTTCAATTCTCCGCCGGGTTTGTTGGCAATAGCGTCAGCCTGGTCCAACAATGCCTTTGCTTCATCGTAATGACCGAGCCGCCACAGCACGCCGCTGCGTTCACTCAAGTTATAACCGAGACTGCGCTGCACTCCCTGGCTGCTGTAAATCGCAGCTGCCTGATCCAGGTGCTGTAGTGCTTCGGTAAATCTTTCCTGAGCAGCAAGCGCCGAACCTCGTTCCGCATGGGCCAGCGCAATCAACGACTGATCGTTTGCGGTGTTAGCTAGCTGCAGCAAAGTCTCGTGACTTTTTTGGGCCGCTGCATAGTCGCCTTTTTGCAGATTTGCGCGCGCCTGCAAGACCAGGCAGGAAAAAGTTTCAGATCGATAACCGCCTTGTTGATAGAACTCCAGCGCCGGTTGCAAATATTGAATCACTTCATCGGGTTTGTTTTGCTGCTGCCGCAAACTCGCCAGCGAAACCCGAACCCGCGCTTCATTACGCCGCGCCTTTGCCCTTTGTGCTGACTCGAGTGCCTGAGAAAAATACTTCTCCGCTTCTACCGGTTCGCCCCGAACCAGGAACGCGTTGCCGAGATCGATCAGCCCGCGCGAGCTTAGGTTTTCCATGCCGTTCTTCTGGGCCAGATCAACGGCTTCCTTTGCGTAATTAGTGCCAACGACACTTTCGCCCGCGTCTACTGCGACACTGCTCAACTTCAAAAGTGTTTTGATTACCTGCGATTTGTTGTCATTGGCTTTCGCCAGTGTTAGTGCGCGATCCAGTTGTTCGCGCGCCTCGGGCAACTTGTTCAAGGTGTTGTAGAGTGCGCCGCGCTGAAAAATGACTTCAGCGCGACCCTCGAGATTTCCCATCGCCTGGTAAATCGATTCGGCTTTATCGAAAGCGCCAAAAGCCTGCGGTAAGTCTCCTTGCTGGCCATAGACAATGCCTAAACGCAATTGCGCGGTGGCGTACTGCGGATTGCGATTGCTGGCATCGGTGTAACTCTGAATCGCACCTTTCACATCGTTATTGTTTTCGTAAGCACGGCCCAGGTCGACGAGTACAAAAGGTTTGTCTGCTTCGCTTGCGTCGTTTGCGATGCGTTTGTAGTAGTCGATTGCTTTAGCAAAATCATGCCGCGCTGTTGAAGTGATGGCGTCGAGGTAAAGCGAGTCAAGTGTTGGCAGTCTCGCGCGGTCCGCACTGTTGACCCGCAGCAACTCGTCCTTGGCGCGGTCCACATAATCCAATTCCACCAGCGCTTCGGCCAGCCGCGCATGGGCCAACATAAACGCATCGTCAGCGCCGATTGCGCGCTCCAAGGCCTGTGTTGCCTGGTAATAAGCGCCATCGCGCAAGGCAGTAGTGCCGACGTCATACCACCGTTGTGCCTCGGGGGGCGGTACGTGTGGAGACGGCCGCAAGTACCGAAATGCAGCCAAACCGCCTGCCAACAGCACGACTGCGCCAACCAAAATGTACCAAATGGGAATGCTCGGGCGCTGCAGCATCTGGGACAGATTGCTCAGCGTTCCGCTGTGGCCGATCGCGACCGACGGCGCACTTCTTTTGATCAGCGTCTGACCGGCATTATCGTCAAGCCGATCCTTCACAGCGTCGAGGTCGGCGATGAGTTCCTTTGCGTTTTGATAACGCTTGGCCGGCTTCTTTGACAGCGCTTTTAAAACGATGAAATCCAATTGGCGAGGCACGGTGGGATTAATTTTTGACGGCGGAGGCGGTTCGAAGTGCAAGACGTTTGCAGCGATCTCGATGAAGCTATTGCCCGCGAATGGTGTGCGGCCCGTGATCGCTTCATACAGCAGCGTCCCCAGCGCGAACAGATCGCTGCGGCCATCGACGGCGCCGCCCACAGCTTGCTCAGGAGACAAATACGCAGGGGTGCCCAGCACCACGCCGCTGCGTGTTTCAGTTGACAGCAGTGTCTGCGCTTCCGGTTCCGAACTGAGCGGGTGTTCTTTGTTGAGCTGCTTCGCGAGTCCGAAATCCAGCACCTTCACCTGGCCGCGATCATCGATCATGATGTTCGACGGTTTGATATCGCGGTGGATCACGCCGCGCGCATGCGCTTCAACCAATGCCAAAGCGACATCGCGCACGATGGCAACTGCACGCGGCAAGTTAAGTTCGCCTTTCTGCATTACTTCGCTGAGCGAACGTCCGCGCGCAAGCTCCATAACCAGGAAAGGCCGGCCTTCGGTGGTTTCACCGTAATCAAAGAGCGTGGCGATGGCGGGATGGCTAAGTTCAGAAACCGCGCGCGCTTCACGCAAAAATCTCGCGCGGTAGTCATGGGAATCCGAATTGACTGATGGAAATTTGATCGCTACGCGGCGGCCGAGGTGCGTGTCCTCTGCCAGGTAGACAGTACCCATGCCTCCCTCACCGAGGGGTTCAAGGATGCGGTAATGTGAAACTGTCTGCCCGATCATTGGCGTGGTTGTGCACAACCAACTGTTGCTCTGTCGTCGTTGCTACGCTGGTGGGATAATCCGCGGAAGCCCGAAGAATCGATTGCAGTACGCGCGCATACTACGATAGTGCCCACGCCTTTTCAACGCTTTTCGCCGCGCAAAAATTGCGGAAATGCCCTCGATTTCCGGCGGAATCAGCAAAATACCTCAACTTGCTTCCCCTTTTACCTTTCCGTATAATTCACGGCTTGCTCGAAGCGCGGCGGT
>DATENN010000205.1:0-2358 GCA_035275045.1 Pyrinomonadaceae bacterium | reverse complement strand
GTTGATCAGCATTACTTCCTTCGGCGGTAACATCCACTTAAGAGACTCAGGAAATTAAGAGCGGACTGGGACGCCTCCACGTGCGACATGTTCTATGTCAAGGTGCTGGTTGAGGTCCGGCCATTTTTGCGATGGAATTAGCGGCCAAATTTGGGAAATTTTCTGCCACAAAGGTTTTACCGCTGGTGTTCTGGTACTAGAGGACGGACAAGAAAGAGCATGTTTAATAAAGCACTCATATCAACAATGACGATGGCGGCGGCGCTGCTGAGTTCCGGTAATTGGCCGGCCGCGTCAAGTTTGGTTTCGAAATTGGACCAGTTAGCTGCGCTGCACACTGTTGCCGCGCAGCCGACCAACACGCCCGAACTTGAATCGCAGCGCGGAGAGGTAACGGAGGAATTCCATCAGAATTATCCCCTGGCCCCGAACGGCCGTCTCAGTCTCGACAACATTAATGGTGACGTGAAGATCACGGTTTCGGATGGCGTCGAAGTTCAGGTCAACGCGGTGAAGCGCGCTTACAACCGCGAGCGTCTGGCAGAAGCGAAAATTGAAATCACAAACACCGCCGATTCGCTTCGTATAAGGACCATCTATCCCGACCGCGATCAAACATTCACCAACGACGAGCGCGGTCATTATAACAACCCGGCAACTGTCGATTATTCGATCGTGGTCCCGCGCCAGGCGCGAATCGACGGAATCAATTTGATTAATGGATCACTCGACGTTGACGGCGTCGCCGGCGATGTCAGAGCGTCGTCGGTCAACGGACGTGTTTCAGCGCGCGGACTCAAGGGCGAAGCAAAGTTGTCAACCGTAAATGGCACCGTCGAAGCTGTGTTCGAGCAACTCGATCCTTCCAAGACACTGGCGTTGGCTTCTGTGAACGGCAACATCACTGTGGTCATACCTTCCGACTCAAACGCAGTAGTCAGGGCAGAGACAGTTCATGGATCGATTCGCAACGACTTCGGACTCGCTGTTGAGGACGGCGAATACGTGGGCCATTCGCTGTATGGACAACTAGGTTCGGGAGGGTCGCGCATCAAGTTGGGCAATGTTAATGGCGGCATCAATATCAAGCGCGCCGGCGATGGCCGTCCGGTCAGCAGCGTACAGAGCCTCTCAAAGGAAAACGAAAAAAAGGAAAAGTTTGGCGACGATGTGCTGACTGCTGACGAACGCGAAGCGATTCGCGAACGGGCGCGCGCCGACGCCGAGAAAATCCGGCAACAGATTACTCCCGAAGTGCAGCGCGAAGTAGAGCAGGCAATGCGCGACGCCGAACGAGAAATTCAACGGGCGCAGCGCGAAGTGCAGCGCGAAACCCAACGACAAATGCGCGAGGAAGCACGCAGCCAAAGTCATACTGAAACGCGCACCATGCGGTCGATGACCGTCTCAACCGGCGAACGTTACGTTGATAAGGAAAGCAAGACATTCACAGTTCCTGCCAACGCGCGCATTAACGTTTCCACCTACGATGGTCCAATTACGGTGCACGGTTGGGACAAGTCCGAAGTTATGTATAACGCGGTCAAGCACGGCGAAGATGCAGAACAGCTCAAGGAAGTGGTCGTTGACAGTCGTCAGGATGGTCCGGCGATTTCAATAATTGCGAAATCAACCGACGACGGTGGTTGGGTTGGTCTGGAACTTTGGGTGCCGCGCAATGCGAATGTTTACGCATCATCCGAAGACGGCGCACTCATGCTGGAAGGTGTAAGCGGAGAGCTGACGCTGCGAACCAGTGACGGCGGTATCGAGGTTAGTGATAGCCAGGGCCAGTTGAAGACGAACACTGGTGATGGCCACATACGAGTTGCAAATTTTCAGGGCCAGGCTGATGTGCGCACCGGCGATGGAGCCATCTCGCTCGATGGGCGGTTCAGCGGTCTGTCGGCCCACACAGGCGACGGCGCAATTTCACTTGCCGTTGCTCCGGATTCTAATTTCACGATCGAAACAGATGCCACGGGCATTACGAATCAGGGATTGACTATTAGCGAAGACCCGGCGCCGTCAGGCCGCACCAAGCGTTGGAAAATCGGCCGCGGCGGAACTGTGTTTGGTCTATTCACGGGCGAGGGCCGGCTTGTTTTGCGGCCACGGTGAGCGAATGGATGTTCATCTAAAAACCTGAATCCCCAGCAGGTTTTTACGGGAACGTTTTTTCCATTCGGTCGTCTTATATCTATCAGTCGCTGCTGTTCGCGCCAGATTTACCGTAACAATTCAAGCAATCAAAAAATCCAATTGGGGAGTGCTTCATGAAGTCCAGTCTAATTGCAGTTGCGTTACTGCTGGTTTCGCTCACTGCTGCTTATTCACAAACGCAACCGCCACAGTCCA
>DATENN010000204.1:0-19634 GCA_035275045.1 Pyrinomonadaceae bacterium | reverse complement strand
TTGGTAAAAAATCCGGAACAGCGCTGGCAGTCGGCGAAGGCGATGAGGAATGCGCTGCTGCATGCGATGTAGCACAGACTTCAGTCTGTGCAACGAGCATAAATACCGGACCACTTCGTTCAATCCAAAGCGGACAGACTGAATCGATGTTACTCACGACCGTGTCTGCAACCTGGTCTTGCAGCGCCCGCAGCGTCTTATCCCCCAGCCGCAAGCTGCTTCAGTGAATTCCCTGCTCGCAATTCCACCTTGCCAACAAAAACGCCGTATTTCCGAGCCTTTTCAAACAAATTCTTTACTTCAAACCGCGCCGACCGCATAATACGTGGCCCAAACACCGGCCCTGAGCCGGTGAGCGTGTCTTAGGCCAAACTAAGTTTCGAGTTTCGAGTTGTACGCAAAGCGCAACAGCGCTGCGCCGGTAGCCACAAAGTACCACCGGTAACAACTAAAACTCGAAACCCGAAACTCGCAACTCGAAACTGATCTGGAGATACCTCGTATGCGATCCATCTGGAAAGGTCATATTCGTTTCCTGCTTGTAGCTATCCCTGTTCGCATCTACAACGCGATTGAAACGTCCGAGAAAATTTCGTTTAACCAACTACATCGCGAAGATTTTGGTCCGATCGGCTACGACAAACGCTGCAAGAAGTGCCAGCAGATTGTCTCAAACGACCAGATTACCAAGGGTTACCAATACGAGCCGGATCGTTATGCAATAGTCGAAGCTGACGACATTGCGAAAATAAAAATTAAGACGACGCGGGCCGTTGACATCGTCGGCTTTGTCGACAGTTCCGAAATTCCTTCCACGTTTTTCGACTCGCCCTACTACGCGGGTCCGGATGGTCCAGTCGCTGAAAAACCATACGCTCTGCTGCGCGAAGTTATGAAGAACACCGGCAAGATCGCGGTTGGCAAAGTGGTGCTGAGGGATCGCGAGGATCTGGTCGCTGTCTTCCCACACGAAAATGGTTTGGTCTTGCAGAAACTGCACTACCCGCACGAGCTGCGCAGCATTGGCGACGTGCCGGAAACTGACAAAGCGCCAAAGCTGGACAAGAATGAATTAAAGCTGGCCACCACGCTTGTCGAACAGATGGTGACGACGCTCTCCGAAATTGAGACCACCGATCAGTATCACGAGGCGCTCAAGAAGCTCATCGAATCCAAGATCAAAGGCAAAAAAGTCGTCGAATTTGAGGTTGAAGAACTGCCCAGACTTGATATTATGAGCGCGCTGAAAAAGAGTTTGCAGGCCTCCAGCCGCAAGCCGATGGTCAAGGCCGCGCCGACCACTGCCGCGTCCAAGAAAAAGGCGCTGACGCTGGTTAAATCGGAAGCGAAAGCAAAGCCGGCCAAAAAGCGCAAAGCTTCGTGACCTGATAACGGAGTGTGGCGCAAACCGTGGTCCGCGAATTATTACTTCGCAAAACGTTACATCTGGATCGCGTACCAGCAATGCATTAAACGCAAACTAGCATTTGCGCTACAGAATGAACGAAAAGAGCAAGAAGGTTATATCTTTTCCCTCACGTGTTCCCGCGAAAGCGGATTATCAACGCGTCAAGGCCAGCTATTCCGTCCGCGAAATCAAACAACTGTTCGGGCTCAGTGAGCGCACCATTCGCCGTTGGACGGAACAAAATATTATTCAAGGGACGCCCGCCGCTGACAACGAATTTAATTATGATTTCCAGGCGCTGACACAGTTCAGACGCGTGCGCGAGTTACGCGCGCAGGGCCAAACCATTCGCCAGATTGAAGCGGAACTTCAAGGACAGCTCAACCTGTTTGGCCGCGTACAAAGCAGCCGTTTGTCTCGTTTGCTGACGCCGTTCGAAGAAGCGTTGTTGCTTCATGAGCAGGGTGACGCGAAGGCGGCGGATTCTTACCAGGACGCGATCAACGAAGGTGACAACGTCGCGGAAGCGTATTGCAATCTGGGAATTATTAATCTCGAACGTGGCGAGTTAGGCAAAGCGCTCGACAATTTTACGCTCGCACTGAAGCACGAGCCGCGGCACGTCGAAGCGCATTACAACCTCGGCAATCTTTATTACGACGCGGGCGAGCTTTCGCTGGCCAAACTGCACTACGAGGGTGCGGTGCAAATTGAGTCCGGATTTTCGCTGGTTTACTTTAACCTCGCGCTGGTGTATCACCGCCTCGGCGATCTCGCGGCGGCTTACGCTGCGTTAGAGAAATACAAGCAGCTGGCGCCGGATGATGAAGAAGTGGAAGCTGTCGACCAGTTATTAAAAGTGATGCAGCAGTCGCGTAACCGCCGTGATATCGTGAATCGCGAATCGTAAATCGTAAATCGTGAATCGTAAATCGTGAGTATAAGGCGCTGAGTAGCGTTCGTTCCGAGGAAATCCTTTCGTTCGCAATCAATATTCGGGCTTTTCAATTACGATTTACGATTAACGATTTACTATTCACGATTGCCGATTTACCAATTTTTCTTCTCTCCCGTTCAACCTGGTAATCCATTTACAGGAGGGTTCCCCCCATGTCGCAGCCAAAGTGTCGGGTCCTTTGCATCGACGATCATGAAGATACGTCAGAAATGCTGGCTTTGATTCTGTCGCACGAAGATTACGAGGTGGTTACGGCTGGCAGCATCGATGAAGCGCTTGAACATTCAAGGTCCAGGCAGTTCGATTTGTATGTTCTCGATCGCAACCTGCCTGACGGCAGTGGGCTCGAACTGTGCAAGCAGCTATCCAGGTTAACGCCGGGCGTACCGTGCATTTTGTACAGCGGCGACGCATACGATATTCACCGGGCCGAAGCGTTGGCGGCGGGCGCAGACGCGTATGTGGCGAAGCCTGACATCGAAGGTTTGATTGAAAACGTAAAGCTGTTGCTGGCAGAGCGCGAATGCGCAGCCGCGGCGAGTTGAGGTTGTAGTAGATACCGCGGAAGTTTGTAGCGCAAACTTTAGTTTGCGGAGACTTCGCTGCGGAGTGGCGCAAACCGCTTAAGCCGCCACCAGACTTCTTCGCGGAGCGAAGGGAAAACAGTTTACTTCGCTCGGCATTAACTTGAATCAAAAAAGGCGACCGATGGCGGTCGCCTTTTGCGTGATAATGGTGAGCCGTGGAGGGCTCGAACCTCCGACCCGCTGATTAAGAGTCAGCTGCTCTACCAACTGAGCTAACGGCCCATAAGCGGAGCAAAATTATAACTGCGGTAACGAGCAAGTCAAGCAAGCGAATTCGCCGCGAATGCCTGGCAAAAATAGTGTGCATGTCAACAGCCGCCAACTTACCACCTATTAATAAGGTCGGCTTCTCCAGTTCGCCGTCTGTACTCTTTACTGTTCACGGTTCACTGTTTACTGTTCACGGTTCACGCTTCACTTCCCCACGTATTCCCAATGCCATGGTTCATAGAAGTAAGGGCGGAATCCATATTTGTCGGCGTTCTTCACCAGCCACTGGTAAACTCTGGTGTTGATTTGAATCTGGCGATTCGGGTCGCGCGTATC
Source organism: Pyrinomonadaceae bacterium (assembly GCA_035275045.1). GTDB lineage: Bacteria > Acidobacteriota > Blastocatellia > Pyrinomonadales > Pyrinomonadaceae > PSRF01. The sequence goes on along the minus strand of DATENN010000204.1, from coordinate 16,135 downwards.
AACCGGCTCGCCGCCAACATAGAGGTCGAGCGCACGGCCGGTAAAATGCGGGCTGTTCACTGCCAACCCGGCGCTTCCCGAGTTTGGGGATTCACGTCGCAGCTTGTCCTGGTAATCACGCGATCTAAAAGCGGAAACGATTTTTAAGAACTTCTCGTTGGGCCCCAATTCGCCTTTGTTGCTTGCCAAACCCAATGACTTATCGGCAACGGCGCCAGCCACCAGTCGCTTGTAGGCGGCATAGGTCGATCGTTCAACCTTTCGCAGTTCTTCCGCGCGAGTGGGATCATAAAATTCAGAAATTGGCGCGGTCACGAGTTGATCAGCCGAAGCAATACTGCGATCTTTCAAGCGCGCGCCTTGCCACAGCTTGATTAACGCGTAAAGCGAAGTGTCATCAAGCACTCCGGTCGATGGCAAGCCATTTTTCTTCTGCCACATCGCCACCGCTTTAGCAAAACCGACCGACTGCACGTCCTGGTTGTTATTCAGCGTCTGTCGTATCAGCGGCAGATACAGATACCAACCGTGTTGCTGTTTGCTGCCGAACGTCCATTCGAGACTGTTGCTGAGAAGCGCATTGCGCGCCGCGGCGTTCGTGAACTCAGAAGTAGTGGCAGGCGCAGACGCATGCATCTGACCCAGGCTGCCGCCTTTTGGTTTTGGATCGAAGCAGATCAAGGTAACGAAGATTAAGGTTGAGATATAAAATAACTTCATCAACTTCACCGAGCAGTCAACGATGTGGCTGTTCTGCGCACCCATCGAGGCGCCGAATTGGTTTGTTGCCGCAACATTAAATTGAGTTGCGCCGCATGATGTTGATTATGACGCAAAATAGACAGGATCGACTCGAGCCTGGTGCCTGCAAATGATCCAGTCGGCATCTCTTCTTGCATTGTTTTTTCAGTCAAGGCAGCAATAAACACCCGGCATTTTTCCCGGCCCTGAACCAAATAACTCAAAAGCTCGTCTTTGCTATAAGGACGTTCGGGAAGAATGCCGTCAGCATCCATCTCATCAAGTGTGAATGGCGCGCGCGGCAAAAAGGTGGCAGGCGAGTTATCTAAGTAAAAGTCCAACCAAAAAAGTGTGTGATAGGCGAGATACCAAAACTGTGGCTGGCGCGAACTATCACTCCAAACTTCGTCCGGGCAGGAGCGCATGGCGTTCTCGAGCATGTCGATCGCCGCGCCAAGCTGCTGCCATAAGATCGTTTTTAAGAAGTTTTCCATAACCGGACTTTAGCGGCACGTGAAGGCATAAGATGGCGGATCAGAAAGGAAAAAACATCCACCGCGGTAGAACTGAAGGTTTTCGTCCGGATTTGTTTGCGGGCTCCGCGGCGAATCTGTTATCGCAAAACAAAAGTTTGCGCTACAAGTAAGACAACCACCAAGTACGATGTCGCGCTTTGACCCCCGCGAACCATTTGCAAAGCGGATACAGCAACAGCACACCTGCAATCCAACACAGATAAACTACAGCCAGATTGAATCCCACGCCCGGTGGCGGGCCGGTAAAGTTGCCGATCTGGCTCCCGAACATCCAACGCACGGGCTTGCCGGCAATCAGGTGGACCAGTACGGAAAGGAAATGCGCGGTGGGCCATTGCAACAGATAAAAGAACAGCGGCACTCGACCAAAGTTGATGAAGAAATTGCTTATGCCGCGGCGGACGCCGGACCTTTTATCGCTCGCTTCAAACCAGGCGAGTGCGAGAAATGAGGGTCCGAGAGTCATCAAAAGAAATAATAGCGAAGGTGGATACTTTGTAACGTTCAAAAAAGAAATAGCTGTGAACTTCCATAGTCCCGTTCGTACCCATGGCGCCGGATCGCCGTAGACATTAATCAACCTCAGGATCACAAAAAGTAACGTGCAAATAGTGCCAAGCATCAGCAACCAACGCCGGCGGTCACGGCCATCGCGTTGATAGAGACTGCCGAAAGCAAAGCCTGCCGCCATTACCCCAATCCACGGAATCAACGGATAAAGAATGAACACAACCGGACTGGGAAAGAACCAAAGTACTGGAAAACCTTCGAAGGACTGATGCAGGATAATGTAAATCTTGGTCCAGAATCCCGGCACAGAGCTCCTCGGACCGCGCCAACCTTGTACATGAAATCGGTCCAGCAGGTTATGCGCTGCGATCATTATCACGCCAAAGGCGCCAACAATTTTCACCGGCAAATGAATGAGCAGTGCCAGCACAATCATCGACACGCCAATCACCCAAATAACCTGCGCCAGGCCGAGGAAGCGATAATCGAAGTTAAAAGTTACAGCAATCCGCACCCAGGTGAATTCAAGAAAGATTAACCACAGCCCGCGCGTCACAAGAAAACGAGACAAACGAGATTTACTTTTTCCGCGGGCAAGTTGCAGATAAATGCCGGTGCCGGCGAGGAAAACAAAGACCGGAGCGCAAAAGTGTGTAATCCAGCGCGTGAGAAAAAGTTTTACACTCGTATTCGATAAATCCGTAGGGTCGAATCCTCGGATAGCCAGGTAGTGAACAAAGTCTCTCGTATGGTCCAGCATCATGATTACCATAACGATGCCGCGCAGCAGATCGATTGAATCGATCCGGCCGCGTCCCGGTTCCTGCATTTGAGGAACAACTTCAGCAAAGGGTGGGATTGGAGCGTCGTGAACGCTAGCTACTGAAGTGCTCATTTGATTCTCTTTCTGCCGGCGCGGTTTTTCCGGGAGTTTCGATAAGCCGACAAAATCGGAGTTTATCGAATGGTAGATTCAACTTATCTGGACACTTAAAGGTGCGAACTCGTTTTACAACAACTCGATCTCTCGGACCAGCAAAATCTCGGGAAGTTCACGCAGCGCGGTAACGGCGGCGGGCACTACTTTTGAATCTACTTCAATGACCGCCATGGCTTCGCCGCCTTGTTGCTGGCGCCCAAGATGGAAACGACTGATGTTCACGCCATGTTCACCCAAAATGGTGCCCACGCGGCCGATCACGCCCGGCACGTCGCGATTGCGCATCACGATCATGTGGCCTGTTGGGATTGCCTCGACGTGAAAACCATTGATTTCCGAAATGCGGCCTTCGCGCGCCTGCCCTCCAAACCCGAAGATCGTGCCGGCCAACGATTGTTCACCCGTGTCAGTCACCACGATCGCCCGCATGGCGGGCACCGGTTCGGAAGCGGCGCGAAGATAACTCGTCGTCACCTTGATCCCGCGTTCTTCTGCGATCAAAAATGCGTTCACCACGTTCACTCGTGCACTAACGTCACGCAACAAGCCGGACAGAAACGATCGAGTCAATGGAGCGCCATCCGCGTCGGCGAGCTCGCCCGCAAAGTCGATGCGCACTTCGCTTACCGCGCTATCCAACAACTGCGCCTGAAGCCGGCCCATCTTCTCTGCTAATTCCAAATAGGGCCGCAACATTCCCAGTTCTTTGGCGCCCATTGCCGGTACGTTCACGGCTCCGCGCAAAGCGCCTGTCAGAAGATAATCACGCATCTGTTCTGCAACCGTGAAGGCAACCCCTTCCTGGGCTTCGGCGGTGGACGCGCCAAGGTGCGGCGTGACGATTACTTCATCCATCCCAATCAAAGGATGATCGGTGGCGGGCGGCTCCTGAACAAAAACGTCAAGCGCTGCTCCGGCCACAATGCCGAATTTAATAGCCTCGGCCAAAGCTGTTTCATCCACCAGGCCGCCACGAGCGCAATTAATGATGCGCACGCCTTGCTTCATTTTCGCGAATGCATCCTTGCCGATCAGCCCGCGCGTTTCGACAGTCAACGGGGTGTGCACGGTTAGAAAATCCGCTTCTTCGAAAACTTTATTCAAAGGCGCAAGTTCGATTTCCAGGTCACGCGCTTGTTCTGCCGCGATAAAAGGATCGAACGCTACGATGCGCATGCCGAAGGCGCGGGCGCGCAACGCCACAGTGCGGCCGATGCGGCCGAGACCGACAATGCCAAGCGTCTTTCCCTGAAGCTCGACACCAATAAAAGACTTGCGGTCCCATTGCCCGGCTTTCAGGCTGCTGTTAGCCTGCGGTACGCGGCGCGCGAGAGCAATCAACAGAGCAACCGTGTGTTCTGCGGTCGTGATGGTGTTGCCGTCCGGCGCGTTCATCACCACGATGCCGCGCGCCGTCGCCGCCGGCACGTCGATGTTGTCGACGCCTACACCGGCGCGCCCAACGACGCGAAGATGTGTCGCCGCGTCCATGAGATCCGAATTGACTTTCGTTTCACTGCGAACTATCAGGCCGGTATATTGATCGATAATATTTTTTAGGGCGGCGGGATCCAGGCCTACGCGCTTGTCGATTTCGAAACCGCCATCGCGCAGCGGTTTCAGCCCGCTGTCGCTGACATTATCAGCAACGAAAATTTTTCCGGGAACACTGGACATCAAATCGGCTTTTCGAATAATTAAGTACGAGCTTTGAAGAGGTGGTATCGTAGCAGGACCACACATGTGCGACAAACGTCGATCAGTTCTGTGGCACAGACTTTAGTCTGTGTTTGAGTAGCTTAACTGTGATTTTCACAAACGAACAAAATTTGAAGACATCCACAGACTGAAGTCTGTGCCACATTTATGGACATTTTTGTTTACCGACACAGCGCTGAGAAAGTTGAAACCGGCACGCTGGACCAACTGCCCGAATTGTTAAAAAATCAAAACCTGTTGGTTTGGCTTGATATGGACAAGCCTACCGCGGATGACGAGCAGGTGCTGCTTAACGTTTTCCATTTTCATCCTTTGACTGTGGAGGACTGCCGCGAAAATCGCCACTACCCGAAAGTCGAAGAATTCCCCGGTTACCTTTATCTAATCATTCACGGCGTACGAGCGGACACCAGTCCCGATCACTTCAACACCATCGAGCTTGATGCATTCTTAGGCCCGAACTATGTGATCACTTATCACCACGACGAATTTCGCAGCATCGCTAACGTGCGGCAATTGATCAGCACCAGTCCGGTGCTTTGCCAACGCGGGCCGTCTTTTCTGCTGCATCAAATTCTGGATCAAATTGTCGATTATTATTCACCGGTGCTGGACGACTTTGATGAGCGCATCGATCAGTTAGAGGCTGATATTTTTGGACTGAAGCGTCCCGACAATTCGATTCTTGAAGAGATTATGGATTTGAAACGCGGCGTGCTGCGCCTGCGACGCATTTCGGCGAAACAGCGTGAAGTCATTCTTCGTATGAGCCGCGGAGAATTTGCTTTAATCGATAACAACACACTTCCCTTTTATCGAGATATTCACGATCACATTGTGCGCGTGACAGACCTCGCGGAAAGCTATCGGGATTTGATCAGCGGCTCTTTGGAGGCTTACCTGTCGGTGGTATCGAATCGTTTGAACGAGATCATGAAGGTGCTCACAATCTTTTCTGCGGTGATGCTACCGCTGACATTTATCGCCGGTGTCTACGGTATGAACTTCGACAACATGCCGGAACTGCACTCGCGCTATGGCTATTATGGCGCTTGGGTGGTAATGGCGATCGTCGCGTTTTCTATGTTGGGATTTTTCTGGAAGCGCGGCTGGATCGGGCGGGGTTCGCAGCGAAGAGTTGAGCAGCGCAATGCCGTCAATACCACCGTGCGTTAGCAGGCGCGCATTCGTCAAGCTCACCGCTTGGCAGGGCTAACTTGTTTTACATTGGACCGGAGTCATTAGTTTTCTTAGGCTCGTCAAAGGCTCCGTCAGGAGATGGGGCCGGACCCGCACTACCGGAATTTGAGCTAGCTTCATCTTGGGAAATGTCTTCGACAGTTTCTTTGCTGGTGGCGTCCGAATCCGAAGCTTGATCGTCACGCCGCCGATCTTCCGCTGATTTCTGCATAGCTCCTCCTAAACAATCAAACGAATCAAAGCAACACTAAGAGCCGCGTAAACGCCTGCGACCAGATCGTCAGCCATAATTCCCCAACCGCCTCGCATCGATTCGAATTTACGAGCGGGATACGGCTTAACAATGTCGAACAATCGGAAAAGCACAAACGCGACGATCACGGTGACAACGTCGGCGGCGCGCCATAGCCGGCCGGCTATTGGCAGCAGAGCAATCAGTTGTCCGGCGACTTCATCAACTACTACTTTTCCCGGGTCCTTGATCTGCAGAACTCGCTCTGTGCGCGAGGCTGCCCATATCCCGACCGCAGTGACTGCCGCGATGATCACCAGTTGCACCACCAGATAGCTGGTTACGATCGTTCGCGCTGCTATGTCTGCCTGCGCAAACCAAAAGCCATGCAACCAAACGTAGAACACTAGCGCAACAAGTGAACCCCACGTTCCGGGTGCCAAAGGTAAATAGCCGACGCCGCAGGTCGCAATGGCCAGGGCCAGGTAATCGCTTGCGGATCGCGACGGCCGTGCTGTCGCGACTGGCTGATCCGCCAAAAGGGTTGAATTGAGTTCGTCGCTAGACTCTTTTATCGTCATAGAATCGCCGAACGCTGCGATCTCGTCTTGCTCTCACCGGCGCGGGCGGAGTACTAACAACCAACTACGGACCACTGACGATTTGCCCAACCAAATCATATTCCTGAGCTTCGGTTATTAAGACGTTAACAATGTCGCCGGGCAGGGGTACAAAACCCTCCGGCGCGTCGTTGATTAAAACACATCCATCAATGTCGGGCGCTTGCGTTTCCATTCTTCCCTGCCACAACAAATTCGTTTCAGAAGATTCGCCTTCGAACATTACGGGCACGGTCTTGCCGAGCATTGCTTTGTGCCTGCGCTTAGCAATCTTTGCCTGCTCTTTCATTAGACGATCGCGTCGCGCACGTGCGATTTTCGGATCGACTTTATCTGGCAGTTCGAACGCTGGCGTACCCTCTTCATCGGAATAGGTAAACACGCCGACGCGATCGAATCCGACGTTCCTCACAAATCTCAGCAGCTCTTCAAAGTCAGCATCCGTCTCTCCGGGAAAGCCAGTGATGAAGGTCGTACGTACTGCGATTCCCGGAACGCGATTGCGCACGCGTTGGATTAACCTCTCGAGCGATTCGCGATTGCCGCCACGCTTCATCAATTTCAAAACATTGTGCGATGCATGCTGCAAAGGCATGTCGAGATACTTGACTGCCTTTGACTCTTCCGCGAGCACGTTAAGAAATTCATCACTGATATGGGTCGGATAGGTGTACATCACGCGCACCCACTCGATCCCTTCGGCGTGGGACAACTCGCGCAGCAACTGCGCCAATGCGTCTTGTTTGCCCAGGTCCTCGCCGTAACGCGACGAATCCTGCGCGACCAGAATCAATTCTTTTACGCCTTCTTCTGCAAGCTGATGCGCCTCAGCGACAATGGACCCAAAACGGCGGCTGCGAAAATGGCCACGCATCTGCGGAATGAAGCAAAAGGCGCAGGGCCGGTCACAGCCCTCGGCGATCTTGATGAATGCGTAGTGAGACGGCGTAGCCAAAACGCGCGGCGTCGATTCGTCATAAAGATACGTCGCGCTCTGATTGCCAAGCGCAACGACGGGCAGTGATCGGGTGTTCGTGGCCGGGTCGCAAACCGATAGGATGTCGTTTATCTGACTGGTGCCGATGAAGGCGTCGACCTCGGGCATTTCCGCTTTTAGTTCATCGCGATAACGTTCGACCAGACAACCGGCGACAATGAGGCGTTTGGCTTTGCCGTTGGTTTTTAAGCGCGCGGCTTCCAGTATTGCATCGATCGACTCCTGTTTTGCCGAGTCGATAAAACCGCAGGTGTTGACCACAACGGTGTCCGCTTCATTTGCGTCGGCGGTCAATTCATAACCGTGTTGCTGAAGCTGGCCCATCATCACCTCGCTGTCGACGAGGTTTTTAGGGCAACCGAGACTGATAAATCCAACCTTCATTTTTGTAATTGTGAATCGTGAATGGCTAATCGTGAATCGTTAATTGTAAATCGTGAATAGCGGACTCGACCGCGTTGCATTGCCGCATCCTACGACACTCATTGCTCAACACTCGTCGCCTAATTGGCAAATGAGAAATGTCAAATGATGAATGAGCAATGGATCCGTTCCCTCTTAAAAAAAGTCAACTGTGAAGCAGCCCTCCCAAAATCTCCTCGATCTCTCGTCTCTCCGCGAACGACAACTCCTCTTCTCCATAGCGCACGCGATTGTAGGCTTTAGTTATCGCTTGCGCTTCGTTCATACCGATGGCGGCCGCAAATTCCAGGGGCGTCTGATTGGGCTCACGCCGCACGCCTTGCGCCTCCAACAGTTTTATAAAGCGCTCATAGAATTCAACCCGCGACGCCGCACTCTCATGTCGACGTAAAAGGAAATTCCAGCCGCGCAACGGACCAATTCCCTTTACGCGTCGCGCAACCTGCAAAAGTATCAACAACGCCAGTACTACGCCGCCAATAACAAACAACGCGACATGGTTCCTGATGATCACTTCGCGTGTGTTGGCGACGATGTTTACCAGCACTCGCTGGTAATCGACCAGTCGACTTCTTACCGCAGTCGCGAGTGTTCGCTGTTCCTGCTTGTCGTACCCCACCACGTATTGAAACCACATTAACTCGAGCGCTTCCGCGTACTTTTCGAATTGGCCCGTTACTCCGGCTCTGACGGGTTCCGTGCGCCCCGCGGGCGGCGTCGCATCGAATGTGACCCAAGCGTGCGTGTCAGGAAAATAAACTTCCACCCAGGAGTGTGCATCGCTCTCTCTGACTGTGTAAGCCCCGGCCGCGTCGTTGTACTGACCGGGCAGGAACCCATTCACGACGCGCGACGCGATGCCGCGAGTTCGCAACATCACCGCCATCGCCGTTGAGAAATATTCACAGTGGCCCACGCGCTTATTAAACAGAAAGTCGCTCAAAGGATCCGGCCCACTGGCCTTCATGTCGAGTGAGTAGCCATAATCACTTTGTAACTGCGATTCGATAGCCAGCGCTTCGTCGTAGCGATTGCCGGCGTGTACGTTGACCACCATCGCGTTCGCCAGCGCTTCGATTCGCGGATCTAGATCGGCCGGATACTGCAGGTATCTTTGAAACTCGATCGAATAGGGCGTGTTGTCGCGGCGCAGCAACGCCGCATCAGGAGTTGTCGTGTCAGAGAGCGCTTTGTATACGATGCGATCAAACTCACGTCGCCGCGCTTGGATCGACCCTTCCGGGTCTACGCGCACGAGAGAAAAATCGCCTTGAATCGCGACTGGACGCGGCGCCGCAAACAATGCCGGCGATTCGATTGGCTCGAGAAAAATCGTCTGCGTGGTCAGCCGGTGAAGCGATTCGGTGGTCCCCAGTTGATAAAAGCCGCGCTCGTTATTCAAGTCTCTCGGACGGCGTGCGGCCTCGGATTTTCGCCAGCCTCGCCCGGTGAATTCATCAAGCGCGACACCGCGCCAGCGCAAGTCGCCGCGACTAGCCCCGTCTTCTAAACGCACATGCATCACCACCGAGTCGTCTCGCTTCAACTCCCCAATCGCGCCGAGCGTGACGTTTTCGGAAAACCCGATAAAGTTTGTGAGCGAATGCCCGGAACGCCCGAGCATTGCTGCTCCCGAACGCGGCGCCAGCAGGAACAACGGTAGAGCTAAAACAAAAATGAGAATGAAAAGGACCAACGCGACAACCGGCAACCGGCGCGCCTCAGTGGTTCGTTTCCCCGTTCGCGATGCGTGCTTAAAAATTCCGGAGTCAGGCGCCACCAGCAACCGTGTTTCGGCTTTTGGCATGCGCCGTTTCGCCTTGGTGATTTCAAAGGCGACGATCGTGGTGAGCCCGCAAAGCATGTAGATGCTCAGGCTGAAGAGGAAAACCGGACTGAAACTCAAGCCGGCCGCGAGCAGAATTTCAAAGAACGATATTAAGTAGAGAAAAACCCAGTCCCGATCTCGTTTGTGCTGTAACAACTTTACTCCGGCCAGAAAGACTATGAGATGCGCGAGCGCGGTGACGCCAAATGTTCCGGCAGCCTGAGCCACACTCTGAAACTTCCAGTCAAGAAAGAAAAGCGGCACAGACAAAAGCACCAGGATCAATCCGACGCGCTCGGAAAGTTGCCACTTCGTATCTTCCAAATTCCAAGCGACTGCGACGGCCACGAAAAACAGTGCTGCCAACCCGATTTGCAGTCCACCAGCGAGCACCAGGGTGAGCGAAGCGACACAAACGGTCACATAAGAAAAGGCCCGGAAATATTTTTCCAGCTTCATTACAGTGGTGCTATGTGGCGCAGAACTTCAGTCTGTTATTGTGGCACAGACTTTAGTGTGTCACAGACTTCAGTCTTTGATGTGGCACAGAATTTAGTCTGTGTGCGCTCGCAGATCAGATCGGTGGCAAGCACACATTCGGGTCCCGCCTCGAAACTTTTAATTCTGCTACAGTCTAACTTACAGAGGTTGAGAGATGAAATTAGCTCGCAAATCGGTAGTGCCCTGGTTTGAATTCCTCTGTGGACTCTGTGCCTTTGTGCTAAAAGAATTCTCTCGTAAGAATCACCACAGAGCGGCACAGAGACACGGAGAACGCACAGAGTTAGCGCGCTACCGACAAATCTTTGCCTTAGTGGACCGTATCGGCTATAAATTCGGCAATTTCCTAGCGAAAGACGACCCGCGACTAGTGAAAGCTTAAAGAACAAACTTCCCTGGATGACCGCGCGCGATCAAAACAAAATTCTGGCCATCGGCTTTGTAGTGTTTGCCGTTATCTATCTTTTCACTTTCGTGTTACTGCTACTAGTCACCACCGGAACGTTCGTGGCGCTCGGCATCGCGATAGCGAACGAGAGCGGTGACAGCAAACAAGCAGGCATCGGTATTCTGGGCGCGGTGTTCACCATTTTGTTTTACGGTGCGTTGATTCTAATTTGTGTGCTGCCGACGTCGCTCGCCAGTTGGAAGATGTTCAAGCTTCGCCGGCGCGCTCGATTCTGGGGCATTATCGCAGCGATCGTGGTGCTGCCGATCTTTCCGCTTGGAACATTGCTTGGCGGCTTTGCCCTGTGGTTCTTATTTACCGCGGAAGGCAAAAGTTTTTATTCGAACCTTTCGGCGGTTCCGTGAATCACAATGAAAGCTTAGGAAATTTCCTCGATGAAAGCTCTGTTGATTTTAGTATTGTTCGCAACCGCCGCGAGCGTAAACGCGCAGCAACTCACCCGCGTCGAAATGCGCGAAGCTGAGCAGGAGCTGCACGCTCGCGGTTATTGGACCGGACCGATCGACGGAAGATTTGATCCGGGCACCGAAGCGGCGTTGATCGCTTTTCAGAAATGGACCGGCCGTGAGATTAACGGTGATTTGACCCCCGCAGAGCTGGCCGCAATTCGCACGAGTAATTCACCTACGCCGCGCGAAGCCGGCTATGCCCATGTTGAGGTTGATCTCGATAGGCAATTGCTGCTGGTTGTCGATGCCACGGGCAACGTGCAGGTTCTGCCTGTATCGACCGGCAACGGCAAAGACTTTATTGATGAAGGTCAAACGAGCGTGGCATACACGCCGCGAGGTCGTTTCGTTGTTTATGAGAAAGAAATCGGTTGGCAGACCGGTTCGCTGGGAGCGACTTACTATGCAAACTTCATCAGTGGCGGGGTAGCCATTCACGGCAGTCGTAACGTGCCTGCCGGACCAGCGAGTCACGGTTGCATCCGAGTGCCGATGTTCGACGCACGTAGCTTGAGTAAACTAATGCCGGTGGGAACAATCGTGCTGGTCTATGACAAAGTTTCGTTCGTTTCCGCAAAGGATTGGGTTAAGAATCCAAAACTGAAGGAAGCCGCGATGGCTATTGCTGCAGCCGACGACGACATGCCGTATAAACGTGATGGTGCGGCCGGCTCTAAATCGATAGCGTCTAAAAAAGCCCGCCCGAAATCAGTTCGTGCGGATTGAGATTGGACTTTGGTCTTTGTTCTTTGTTCTTATGTGTGGCCTTTGGTCTTGATTTTGAATTTGGAATTTTGAATTTTTAACTTAGTTGTTAGCTCTTTGCGGTTTGCTCTTTTTCTGACATCTGACATCTGACCTCTGTCTTTGGTATTTGGACCTTGGACCTTAGACTTTGGACCCGCATCGTCATCCCGCCATTTGCTCCGCACTCTCCCTCCACTTGTCTTCGGGCACGCCAACGAACAGCAGCCACACGATCATCACTGCCGACATCACGAGGGTAAACAGCACGACCGGCAGGAACGCCAGCGAAGCGAGCGGCGGGTAAAGAAATGTCAGCCAGCCCACGCCTGAAATCATGGTCAGCACGCCAAGCCAGCGCGGCATGAACGTCGATCGGAACATCAGATAACCCCGCAGGATTATCGAGAAGCCAAAGAATGCAGACGCTGTGGCCGCGCCTCGATTATTTATCTGCAAGAGAAGGAGTGAGATCGATTCCAGCTGCGGCGTCGTGAAGCCGTGCATGAGCGGCGATGCGCCGCTGGCGTTGGGCGACAACACCCAGAGGGGAACGATGTAGAAAACGCGCGCAAACGTCTTCATCACACCCGCAGCAAGATCAATAAACGTGGCCGTCACGGCGATAGTGCGATTCACCGGTCGCAGCAGGACGTACCAAAGGGCGGTCGTTACAACCTGCGCCACCATCTCAAACAGAAAGACGGTGAAACTCAAGCGGAAAAGGCCGGGTTGCGCCAGGATGTTTCGGGCGGTCGCAGCGGCATCGCCGGAAACAATTAGCCGATCGGCTACAATCCCCTGCGCGTATACACCACACAAGATAAGCAGCAGCAGGAAAAGTGCAACGAGGCGCCCAATCAGGCGTGGAGAAGTTTTACTCATATCCGCAGTACGTTGCCCGCGCACAAATGGTTCGAAAGAAATAGAGGTCAGAGATCAGAGGTCAGAGATCAGCGGGCGGGATCCACCAACGCGACGTTCAACGATGTGTCATGAGGTCAGTAGCACACCGTGGTAGGGGGGTGGTTCTTCCGATTTTACTGACATCTGATCGCTGATATCTGACCTCTGCGACATGAGCCGCGGAGCGGCGGCGAGATTAGTAGCCCCGGGCGTCAGCCCGGGGTTCACGACGAACGTCAAACAATTCGCCGACCCTCGATGGGTCGGCGTCCTCGGTACCACCGCGATAGCGGCCTGCTAACGCGATGTTGAACCTATGACACGAAGTCGGTATCCCAACACGGCGGGATAGCGGCTGGGTTCTTAAAATGACAAATGAGAAATGGTAAATGAGAGATGATAAATTCCTTTGCTCGAATCGCGGCCAGCTCACTCAACAACGTGGCCGGAGCCGCGTACGGTTCAATGAATTTAGCCCAGGGTAAGGAGCGAAGCGACGCCACCCTGGGAAAACGGCGGGCGTAGAAACGTTACGCGCGGCCTCGATCGCCGCGCGTTCTCTAACTCCGACATCTGACATCTGACCTCTGGATTTACTATTCACGATTCACGATTTACTATTCACGATTTACGATTCACGAAGAGAGGAGCACTCATGGAACAGAGATTGAACTATATGGAGGTGGACCCGAAACTGGTCCACGCGATGTTTGGTTTGGGAGGAGCGGTCGCTAAGAGCGGGTTAGAGACATCGCTGATCGACTTGATAAATTTTCGCGTGTCACAGATGAACGGCTGTGCTTACTGTCTCGACATGCACTCGAAAGACTTGCGCGCCGCTGGCGAGACTGAACAGCGACTATATCTGCTCGAGGCCTGGCGCGAATCGCCATTTTATTCGGACCGCGAAAGAGCGGCACTCGCCTGGGCTGAAGCCGTCACCCTGCTCACAAACAAAGAAGTTCCCGACGCCGTCTACGAGCAGGCGCGTGCACAGTTCAACGAGCACGAGCTGGCAATGCTAACGCTTGCGGTGGTGGCGATAAACAGTTGGAATCGTTTGAATATCGCCTTCCGCACCACTCCCGGCAGCTATCAACCCGGCATGTTCAAAACCGCATCGCACTCAGCGAAGTAGTCAGAGGTCAGAAGTCAGAGCTCGGTCACAGGTCAGATGTTGAATGTCAAACATCAAGCTCGGGTGTCTTAGGGTTAGGAAGAGGCGCGCCCGCTGTTTTTTACTTACATCTGACATCCACCATCTGATATCTAGTCCATGAAACGCTGCCCCCAATGCCAACGCCTTGAGACTGACGATGCGCTCGTTTATTGCCGCGCCGATGGTTCGCCGCTCGTATTAGAAGAGAGCGCGGTTAGCGAAATCGAAACCAGCCTGCTACCAAATGCTCCGACCAGTCCCGGCAGCCAGCGATCCACCGGCCCAACTACAGCTCTTCCGCAACAGGATCTACCCAGAACAACGCGCGACCTGGACAAACGCGACGGCGGTTCTAGTTCCGCTGCGCTTCACCGCCCGCACGTTGCCTCTACGCGCAACTCAATCATCGCCGGCGTTCTCGGGATTGTGTTAATGACCGCTTTAGGTGTCGGCAGCTACTTGAAGTACGGCAGATCGGATAAGCAGATCAACTCGATCGCGGTGATGCCGTTTATTAATGAGAGTGGCAACCAGGATGTCGAATATTTGAGTGATGGAATGACGGAAACACTGATAAGCAGTCTTTCACAGATTCCAAATCTCTCGGTCAAGGCGCGGAGCACAGTCTTTTTTTACAAAGGTAAAGAGACTACGCCGAAAAAGATTGGCGAAGACTTGGGTGTGCAGGCGGTGTTGCTCGGCAGGGTTGCCGAGCGCGGTGATGATTTGCGGCTGAGTTTGGAGCTGGTCAACACGGAGACGCAGAACGTCTTGTGGAGCGACACATACAATCGTAAGCCATCCGAACTGGTTTCATTGCAGAGCGAGGTTGTTCGCGATGTATCGAGCAAGCTTAAGGCAAAGCTTTCGGGAGTGGATGCGGCGAAAGTTGGCAAGACTTACACCGATAACGCCGAAGCTTACCAACTTTATTTGAAAGGAAAGTACTTTTGGAATAAACGGACCGGGGAGTCGCTAAAACAAGCGGCTCAACTTTATCGCCAGGCAATTGATAAAGACCCAAATTACGCGCTGGCGTACTCCGGTTTGGCTGAAACGTACGTGCTCTTTTCGAGCTACGATGTTTCACCGGCGAACGACAGCATGCCGCAGGCAAAAGCGGCGGCTCTGCGGGCTTTAGAGATTGACGATTCACTCGCAGAGGCGCACACCGCGCTGGCGTTTTATCTTTCGAATTACGAATGGGATCGAGTTAATTCGGAAAAAGAATATCGTCGCGCCATCGAACTTAAACCGAATTACTCGACCGCTCATCATTGGTTTGCTGCAGACCTCTCGAATGTACGACGTTTTGACGATAGCCTGGCTGAATTCAGACGTGCGGAAGAACTCGATCCACTTTCGCCCATCATTGGCACGAATCTTGGCGACACTCTGGTCTACGCTCATAGGTATGACGAGGCGATTGCACAATACAAACGGACGCTGCTTCGTAATCCGGACTTTGCGTACGCGCATCGCGCTTTGGGTTGGGCATATGGGTTAAGCGGAAACTATCCCGAGGCGATAGCCGAAACCCGCCGGTCTTTCGAATTGAACAAGTCGTCCTCGGCAAAGGGATATTTGGGGCTATGGCTCGCCAAATCCGGTAAGCGCGATGAGGCGTTGCAACTGCTTAGCGAGTTAAAACAAGAATCCGCGTCGGGTTATGTGCAGAGCTATACGTTCGCTCTGATTTACCTGGGACTGGGCGATAAAGAGCAGGCGTTGGACTGGCTGGTAAAGGAGGTTTCTGGTCATTCAGAAGTATCGAACCAGCTTGCAGTCGCGCCAGAGCTTGCTGAGCTGCGCTCAACCTCGCGCTTTCAGGAATTGCTAAAGCAAATGAACCTGCCGCAGTGATCTGATCGCCTCTTTTATCCGTAAGGCAAACTGTTAGTTTGCGGTTTGCTGCTTCCTGATTTACTCCTCGTGCGATGTTTAAAATCGCGGCTCTATGATCATGTCGTGAGAATCGAGGCAATATCGCGAAGCGCTTCGGCAAGTTCACTTGCAGGAACAGTGCTATTCGAAAGGTTTATAATCTCCGAATCCATCCGCACTTCGTCATCTCGATCACTACCCACTATAAATTTATCCGCAAGACTTTCCCAAGTTAGTTTTTGAGCTTCCTCGGTATGGTTGTTACGCCAGTATAGTC
>DATENN010000203.1:0-6979 GCA_035275045.1 Pyrinomonadaceae bacterium | reverse complement strand
TGAAAAAGAAACTAGCGCGCAGCGCCCTCAAACCGATATGAGCTTGACGAATACGCGACTATGGTGCGAGCCGGCTGATGGACCATGAGCCGCCTTCGTACTGATATAGAATGCGATCGTGCAAACGGCCCGGACGGTTTTCCCAGAATTCAATGCGCACTGGCTTAAGACGATAACCGCCCCAGTGTTCCGGCCGCTCGACCGCTTTATCGCGGTATCTTTCTTCCAATTCGCTCAGGCGATTCTCCAAGACCTCGCGACTCTCGATCACTTCGCTTTGCGGCGAGGCAAGCGCTCCGAGCTGGCTTTCGCGCGGTCGAGTTTTAAAATACTCATCTGACTCGTTTGCTGAGACTTTCGCGACCGTGCCCTCGACGCGCACTTGGCGATCCAGGCCGACCCAATAAAAAACCAGCGCGGCTTCCGGGTTTTCGCTCAGTTCGCGAGCCTTGGCGCTGCGATAGTTGGTGTAAAAAACAAAACCATCGTCATCAACTTGCTTGAGTAGGACCACGCGCGCCGACGGCTTTCCATCACGAGTTGAAGTGGCAAGCGTCATCGATTCAGGCAGCCTCGAACCGGAAGCGAGCGCAGCTTCAAACCATTTACGAAACTGGTTGATTGGACTTCGATCGACTGTAGATTCGTCGAGTTGCGTGTCTAGTTGAGCCGGGGTTCTATCCATCAAGATTGAAAACTCTCAAATTTAAGACGTTCACACAAGATTGAGCAGCTCGAGCTCGGGAAGAGTAGCCCCGTGGCTTGGTTGCGATGCTCGAAATAAAGCGCAAACTAAAGTTTTGCGCTAGATGACGCAAACTAACAGTGGGCGCTACAACTTTGTGTATTCGACCAAACGAATACGCAACTCGTCGGGAATCGGCACAGTTTCGAAAGTGTCTCGCCTGACCGACGCCAAAACAAAATGCGCGGTAGCAATTACTTCCGGTTCGCTTTGGCGCCTTACTTCGAAATCCAGCCGCATGGATTTGGTGCCAAATCGCCCTACATAAACCGAGACTTCCAACAGATCGTCGAGTTGTGCCGCGTGATGAAAATCGCATTCGATATGCACGCGTGGGAGCCAGACATCAAGCTCATCGAACATGACGCTGTAGGGCAAGTTCACGGCGCGAAACAATTCCGTCTCCGCAAATTCGAAGAAGCGGATATAGGCGCCGTAAAAAATTATGCGCGCCGCGTCGACGTCGCCCCAACGCACGCGCTCTTCAATCGTAAACTTTTTGAATTCGCTCAAAAGTTTTTAGCCAGTAGCACAGACTTCAGTCTGTAAACAGAGAGCATACTCAACGAGACATAGACTTAAAGTCGTATCACGCGACGGATCACAGACTGAAGTCTGCCACTATATCTGTTCCACGACTCAGGAACCGTTGGCAGCTTCCGCGACTGCGGATATAAATTCGCCCAGCTCGACGGGTTTTGATAGATAACGTTGAAACCCTGCGGACAGCGCGCGTTCCCGGTCTTCTTCCTTCGCATAAGCAGTGATTGCAATCGCTGAAATGGGACGGCGCTCGTCCATAGCCATCACTTTCTTTATCAATTCGTACCCGTCTTCGCCCGGCATGGCAATATCGGAAATCAACACATGCGGGCGCGACGATTTGATTGAATCGATCGCAGCCGCGGCCGAAGAAACCGCGGTCACCGAAGCATTGCGCTGGCGCAAAGCCGCGGTTAACAGCTCAAGCGTATCCTTGTCGTCATCAACCACCAGCACTTGCACGCCGGCAAGCACCGGCTGCACCTGATCAAATGAATCAGCCTTTTCGACCGATAGTTCCGCCGGCTTGTTTAGCGAATTGATCAGCGGCAGGCGCAGACGAAAAGTCGCGCCGGTGCCTGCGCCATCGCTGGATGCAGTTATGTGCCCTCCATGAATTTCAACCAGGTGCCGGGCGATCGCGAGGCCTAATCCCAAACCGCCATGCTGGCGCGTCGAGGTGCTGTCCGCCTGGCGAAATCGATCGAAAACATAGGGAAGAAATTCAGGATCGATGCCCTTTCCGGTGTCGGAAATCTCTAACTCAACTTCGGAATCGAGTTGGCGCAGCGACAACGTAACTTTGCCGCCGGGGGCAGTGAACTTCACTGCATTCGATAAGAGATTCCAAAATACTTGTTGCAAACGGTTTGCATCGCCCGATATGACTGTGGGTTCGCGTCCAAAATCGCTGGCAATCTCGATGCCTTTTGCTTCCGCAGTGGGACGGACGACATTCATCGCGGCCTCCAACACTGAAGAGAGCTCGATGGGGTGCAGTTCAAGATAAAGATTGCCGGTGATGATTCGCGACACGTCAAGAATGTCGTCGATGATCTGGGCTTGCGCTTTGGCGTTGCGCTTAATCGTTTCAATTGCGCGTGCGGCCATCTCGTCTTCCAGATCATTTTCCAACATGCGCGACCAACCGAGTATAGCTGTCAGCGGTGTGCGCAACTCATGAGAGACGGTCGCCAGAAATTCATCCTTCAAGCGGTTTGATTCTTCAGCGGCGGCGCGGGCAGTGCTTTCGCGTTCCAGCAAACGAACATTTTCTACGGCCACTGCCGCCAGGTTCGCAGCCATGCGCATCGCGGTCGCGTGTTCTTCTCCATAAGCCGCTTTGTCGTACGTTTGCACTTCCACAGTTCCAATCACGCGGCCCATCACGGACATCGGCGCCGAAAGCGAGGACTGCGGACGCAATCCATTGTCCGGCCCAACTAAAACTCCCGGATGACCGCGCGTCTCGTTCATGTAATCGGTTGTTATCACCACCTGGTTGGTCCGGACCGCCCGGCTGTTTGGACCACTCGAAGTCACCGGCATCGGCGGCAGTTCTGACGTGTCGAACTCGACGCCATCAGCCCAACCATAACAAGCCGTGCGCACGTCGCGGATCGGATCGTAAAGTGAGACAAACAGACCCTGACAAGGTACGGACGCGAGCGTAAATTCCTTTAGAGCGGTGAAAATTGCCGCAAGGTCCCGGGCGGTTCCAAACGTTTGAGCGAGCTCTGACACTCGCAGCAACAAATTCTCATAAGCGTGTAAGGCACGCTGATCTGCCTGGCGCAATGCCTCTTCAGCGCGTCTACGCGTTGTGATGTCGCGCGCAATTCCCTGTACGCCGACAGGCTGGCCATCCTTAAGAATCAACTTGCTGCTGATTTCAAAAGTTAGCGAGCGGCCATCAATCGAGAGCAGATCCATTTCGTAGTTGGTTCGTTCCTCGCCCTGCAGTTTGCGCTCGAGCATACGCCGCGTCGTATCGAGGGATTGGGGCGTGATGAAGTCCGTTAGATTCTTGCTTAGCAGGTCCGATCGCTTGTAACCGGTAATCGCTTCAGCGGCTTTATTTATTGAAGTCAGATTGCCGTTAAAGTCCATCGTGTAAACGATGTCATTCGCGTTTTCAACCAGGTCGCGATAGCGCTCCTCGCTCTCGCGCAGGGCTAGCTCCGCGCGCTCGCGCTCGACCAGCGTCGTCCGGAGCAGCTTTTCAGAAGCTTGCAGTTTCTGCGCAGCGAGTTCGGCTTCGGCTTGCGCGCGCGTTTGCAGGTGCGAGAGCACGAAGAGGAGAAAACTGATGATGATGCCAATTGCCAGTGCGTAGGGAAGAAAGCCGCGCTCGAGGTAACTGGAAATCGCAATGGTGCCGAGCAAGCCGGCTATTAAGACGCTGTACGCCGTAAGAAAGCGGCGTGGTAATCGCAGCCAGGATGTCGGATCTTGAGGTCTCAATGAAACTTGTCGCGCAAACTTTGGTTTGCGTTGGTATTAGCAGCGAAAAATTTTGGCGTGGCGTTCAAATCGCAAACTGATGTTCGCGCTATGGCGATCCAATTTGAGCGTTCAAAAACCGTTGGAGTTCAGCGAACCCGGCTGGTGCGCCTGCGAAGGAAGTCTATCAAAACGAACTGGGACAAGTTAGCAGGATTTGCAAAGTAGGCTTTTCCATTGGTCATAGCAGTCATTTGTTTGACGAATTCCACCAGGTAGTAATCGCTGGCAAGCATGAACGTGTTAATCATGATGCCGGCCTTGCGGCACGCCTGCACCTCGTGAAAGGTGGCCTCCATTACAAACGGATCGCCGCCCATTGAATTCTTGTAGATGCGCCTCGCGCTACCGCTGGAAACATTACGACTACCGGAAGCAAACGCCGCATTGCCTTCAACGAAACAGGCAGTCGGCTTACCATCGGTCACCATAACAATCTGCTTCATTTCCTTGCGTTGCGCTTGTAGTATTCGCCGGGCCAGCCGCAACCCTTCCGCGGTGTTCGTGTGATATGGACCAACCTGAGTGACTGCAAGTTTCGCCAGAGGCAACTCCTCAGCGCTGTCATGGAACAAAACAATCTTCAGGGAGTCGCCGGGATACTGCGTGCGGATCAAATGCGCCAGCGCCAGCGCCACCTTCTTCGCCGGTGTAAATCGATCTTCGCCGTACAGAATCATTGAATGGGAACAATCCAGCATCACAACCGTGGCGCACGAAGATTGGTAGTCGCACTGATGCACATGCAGGTCGCTGTATTCAAGATTCAGGGGGACCGTAAGACCTTCGCGTTGGATTGCAGACAGCAGAGTGGTGTTAACGTCGAGATTGATTGTGTCGCCGAACTCATAGGGCTTGCTGGCTGCCGCGGCCTCGACGCTGGTTGAAAGATGTGACGTATCGTGACGCCCGACCGAACTTTTTCCAAGGCTGCCCAGCAAATTCCGCAGCGTCTTGTAACCTAGAAAGTCCAGTCCCTTTTCGGTCACTTCAAACTTTACATTGCGAGGTAATGATTCAGAAACTTGAGGTGTGCCTGGCCCACCTTGCGGATCGCTCGGTCTCTGCTGTGGACGCTCTTCGCGCAGGTTGAGGTAGCCTTCTTCAACCAACCGTTCGATTAACTGGTTAAGCATTTCTTCGAGCAACGAACCTTTGAACTTGCCTTCGTTGTCGGCGAGCATCTCCTGCACCTGAAATTCAGACACCAGCCCCTGGTCCATCAACGCCTGCAACAAAGCGCGTCGCAACGCGTCAAGCGACGTGTCCTGATCGCGGCGTTGACGCGTCCAGAAGTAGTCGTCGTCATAACCTGAATCGAGCAGCGAGTCAGACAGGCCTTCCATCAAGTCGCCGAGATTGATTCCGGAGACGTCGAGACCTTTGAATTTTGAATAGCGGGTGAACTTCATTTTTTGCCGCAGAAGGACGCGAATTAACGCACATCAGAAAACTGGCGCCGTCAGCCGGTAATCGAACTCATTAGACGCTTCGTCTTTAGGTTCTTGCGCCATTATCAAAGGCTAATCTTTTGAACTCCGCCCTCCAGCGGCAAAGCGTTTGAGGGTGATTAATCTGATTTGCGTTCATTTGCGTAAATCTGCGGCTGATTGTTCTTAGCTGTATTTTGACGTTTCGCTCAGGTCATCGTAGATCATGCCGCGACGATCTTTTCTCGCTTTGGTTACCGCAGTGTAACCGCCTTCTTCGTTGCGACTGATCTTGTTCTGCGCATACAAACCTTCGAGCACCAACTCGCAGGCGCTCACCGTCAAGGCAGTGTCGCTCTGCTTAAAGTCGAACGGGATCAAAGCTGTTTCGATCAACTCGGGCACGGCACCCAGCAAGGTTTGGCACTCGGTAGCGGAAGCCGTGTCGGCGAGGCGCAAATTATTGCCCGCGTCGAACCATTGCACCGTCGGGGCAAAGTCAATTCCTACAAAGTAACCTTCAAAAATTTCGCCCGCAGCCCGTTTGATCAAATCCTTAGCGATGCGTGGAGCGCCGATCTGTTCACCTTCGTATTCCAACTCCATCTTGCCTGTCATTGACGGCGTCGCGGCGTACACATCCGAAATGCGCGGCACGATTTCTTCTTCCCCCGTCAAAAGCGCGCGGCGTTCTGCGTTCGACACTACAGACTCAATAACGGTGATTGGCATTCGCTGTGACACACCGGAATGTTTGTCGACCCGGTTATCCTCGCGCGCTTCGAACGCAATCTGTTCAACTAACTCGCGAATGAAATCCGGCACCCGTAATCGATCCTGCAAACCGGTGCGGCTCAGCCATGCTTCCTGCCGCGTAATTTCAACCGCCGTTTGAATTTCACTGGGATAGTGCGTAGTGATTTCAGTGCCGATGCGATCTTTCAGCGGCGTAATAATTTTGCCGCGCGCCGTATAGTCTTCAGGGTTAGCAGAAAAGACGAGCATCACATCAAGCGCCAATCGCACCGGATAACCCTTAATCTGCACATCCCCTTCCTGCATGATGTTGAATAATCCCACCTGAATTTTTCCCGCGAGATCCGGCAATTCGTTGATCGCAAAAATACCGCGGTTCGCGCGCGGCAGCAGCCCGTAATGAATAGTCAATTCGTCGCTTAGCAGGTGACCGCCCTTTGCTGCCTTAATCGGATCGACGTCGCCGATGATGTCGGCAATGGTCACGTCGGGTGTGGCAAGTTTTTCCACGAAGCGCGCATCGCGATCGATCCACTCAATTTCGGCAGCGTCCTGATGCAATTGCATTGTTTGCCGGCCGTGCGCGGATATCGGATGAAACGGATCGTCGTTAACTTCCGAGCCGGCAATTATCGGAATGCGCTCGTCGAGCAATTCGGTCAACTGGCGAATGATGCGACTCTTAGCCTGGCCGCGCAGTCCCAATAAAATTAGGTTGTGTTTGGCAAGAATGGCGTTGACTAATTGCGGGATGACAGTCTCGTCGTAACCAACGATGCCCGGGAAAAGTTTCTGTCCGCGCTGCAGTTTCGCGATCAAATTTGCGCGCAACTCATCCTTGACGGACACACTCTGGTATCCGCTTGCTTTCAGTTCGCCAAATGTTCGGGGTAGTGCCGAAAAAGTTTTTGGGCTGCTCATAAGACCTTGGATTTCGAGATCAAATTTTCGGGGGATGAGCTATCTTACGCGACTCTGGTTAAGAAGAGGTAGCGGGTGCACA
>DATENN010000202.1:0-3839 GCA_035275045.1 Pyrinomonadaceae bacterium | reverse complement strand
AGTTCAAGATATGGGGTCTACTATGTTCGTTACAGGTCGCACCCGCTGGGAGTTGAGATCGTCTCGATTGGAAAAGGGAGCCTCTCTGGCGCGCCTTTGCTGGTGCGACTTCCGGACGATGAGTTTTCGCAAAACGCGATGACTTACTACGTTGCACCCAAAACCGGCGGCGGCGTGACGGTTCCGGTGGCCTTTGCGGCGCCGGCGCAGATTATCGCTACTGGGTGGCAGCCGGTGACGTTCAAGGCGACGGATGTTTCTTCGGAGGAAGCTGAGAAAGGCAGGCAGTGGTTGGCCGGCGCTGGAGCCAGGTAAATGTGTTGCGAGGAAGCTTGCCTAATTTTGTCTTTGTGAAAGTGGCCTATGTCGTTTGTAAAGGGAATAGAAGAGTTTGATTCGAAGCATGGTATTCCGCGGCCAGCGGATTCTCAGCACCTGCCTGCTTTCCACGCCTTCCTTCGAATAACACAGCATGTGAGCGTAATGCTGATTTTGCTGACGTGCGGAAGTGTTTCTGCATACCTCGTTTGGTTGTCTGCTGGCTACTTGCATGTTTCTTCACAGACGCAACTGTTTTTTGTAATTGGCATGCTGGTGTGTCTGTTTGTCGCTTTCATGGAAGCGGCCCATGAAATCATGCCTTATTACAGAATCAAGCAGAGATTGACCTATGGCACTGGTCGCTGGGCTGACGAAATCTATTTGAAGAATACCGGGCTTGCTTTGAAGGTCGGTGATGATTTATCGGGACTACCGCGAGGAGCAGTTCGGGTTGCAAAGCTGCGGAGAGGTTATGACCTGGTCCTTCCGGAAACTGAGTGGCTGCGGCACCTGGCTGTGTTTGGCCCGCCGGGTTCGGGCAAGTCAACGACTTTTTTGATGAGCATGCTGCGTGATATTTCTCGCGGCGGGTCAGCGATTGTTTTGGATCCGAAGGGCGAACTCTTCGAGCAGACGGCCGGATCGTTTCGGCAGGTTTACCGTTTGGATCTCCTCAATCCCTCTCGTTCGGATCGGTGGAATTTTGTGCCGCAGTGCAAGGATGATCATGAGTTCGCGAGTCAGATGGCCGCGACAATGATCGGGCTTGAAGGGACTAAGCATTCTTTTGCAGATCCGTTTTGGCAGGAGTCAGAGTTGTTGCTTTTGACGGCGGTACTCTTGCACTTGTCCGATGTGGTCGACAAGCCGACGCCGCCGATGGTTTACGAGTATCTCGGTATGCGGGACATGAAGTCTATCGACACCGAGATGAGTAATACGATGAACCAAGCTGTGCGGCTGGCGTGGGGGGCCTTTCAGAAAGCTCCGCCGCAGACTCAGGGAAGTGTAATCACGGGCTTGATGAATAAGCTGGCTCCTTTTGAGATTAAAAATGCGCAGGCGGTATGTGCGCCGATCAGTGAAGGAGACCGTTTGGCTGGTGTTCGGCAAATTGATTTTACAAAGTTGCGTACGCCGGGAACGGCAATCTACGTGGTAGTGGCTGAAGGTGATGCGACCAGATACAAGAATGTTCTTTCGACCTTCTTTGGTCAGGCCGTAAATCAGCTTCGTATTGACAGGCGCGAGCATGATGTTGCGCCGGTTACATTTTGTCTGGACGAAGCGGCTAACGTGCCGTTGGTTGGGTTGAAGGAGATCGCCGGCGTAGGTCGTGGCCGTAAGATTGGATTGATTCTGGGTTATCAGAATCTGCCGCAGGTGCAGGATCAATATAACCATGATGGTGCAAATGCCATTCTGGGTTCTATTGGCACGATGATCTTTTTGCCGGGGCTGGATGATGCGACTACTCAGTTCGCGTCGCGGAGGATCGGACAGACGACTGTCTGGAGTCATACCACGATTGATGCGCGGGGGCGAAAACTGGATAGCGAGCGGCAGTCGGAGACAGGCCGTGCTTTGATGGATCCGACTGAGTTGCGTCAGATGGTTAAGCATACGCAGTGCGTGGTGGTGATTGACAGCGCGCCTCCGATTAAAGCGAGCTACCCCCCGTTTGCGGTGCATAGGGTCAGGGCTCTAGCGCCAGAGTATGGTTCGCCGCGGCTGGTGTCGTTGCTTCAAGCAGAGGAAGAAAAGCTCGAGAAGACGGCGCGAGAATTTCGCCAGCAGGAGTTGGTGGCGGCGTTAGCTCGGATGAACTCAGGCGTGATTGAAGAAGAACGTGCTATCGAGGGCGCGGGTTTCGTTACCACGGCTATGATGAATGCTGCTATAGGTGACAGCGCATCGGTGGTTGAGGACGGAGTTTATCAGGCTGTGTTTCAAAGAATGGTTGACGGGAAATTGCCTGAGCCTGGTTCTCTTGAGACGCAATCGCCGTTTGCCAAGCTGCTTAAGTGTTATTACGACACCGGTCGAATTATGAAGTGGGAAGATGTCCGCGAGCTGGATATCAAGGTGATGAAGCGCGTTGGTGTTGGTAACCGCGCGGCTGCAGCAGGGACGGCCGGCGGTGCCGTTGTTCAGGAAACAGCTTCTCCTGTTTCAGGCGTTGCGGTTGCGCAGTCAGTGTCGCCGGAGGGTGCAGGCGTGGTGCAGTCCGTGATTGAAAATGCTGTTGCGATTTGTGAGCAGCAGGGTAGTGATGGAGATGGTGATAAAGACAAGTCGAACCAGCGTTCGTTTGTTTTCTTTACAGACCAGAGCGTGCAGAAGGAATTGATGAAAACGGCTTCGGTTGTTATTACGAATCGCGCGCGTCCTGACGGCAAGCGGCCGGAGGTTAAACCGGCACCGAGTTATAAGGGCACTCCGGCCGCGAAAGTCTCGGATGGGGTGATCTTAAATAGGCGGCGCGCAGATGCGGTCCAGGATGCTCTGAGGTGAGAGTCTAGAAAGTTTTAAGTGGGGAGGCGTGATTTGAGTTATGGACGGCGGCGGGGCTCCGAAAACAGGTCTTAGGATATCTTTTATATTGTTGGTGGTTGCGATTGTTCTTACGGTCGTGTGCTATGTCTATAGCAGGTGGGCTGAGGCGCAGCGGCAACAGGAGTTGCTGCCGAGGCTTGCGGCTGACAGCATGGTCAAGGGCTTGCGGCAGTACCAGCGGCAGACTGGGCAATTTCCTGCCGACTTCGCGGAGCTTGAGCAGCGCGTGTGGAAGCACCCTAACGTTCCGGATTTCGGGCCGGCTAAAAGAACACTTACCGTAGCTAATTACTATTACATTTATTCCAAGGTGGATCCGTTGACGTGCGCGGTTTGGGCGATACCTTCGGGTCCGCGGCGAGATGAAGGTTCGACTCATTTTTTGGTGATTGGTCCGGAAGTGATCAGGCGGTGGAAGGGTCCGACCCTTTCCAAGGCTGACATTGATAAGCTGGAACCTGTTCCAACAGCGGACGTTTTGAATGTCATGGGAATGACAGAACAATCTATGATCGATCAGCGCAGTCCTGGCAGCAGGTCTGTTCCTACGCCGCAGCGGTTTGCGCCAGTGCCCGTTTCGTCTGTAAAAAAGTGAGGGTGGTTAATAGGGGTTCGGAAGTGAGATTTGTTTAGTGAAGCCGCTCGCTGAAGATGAGGATCGTTCTTCAGGACATTCCCTTATCGATCGTGTTGATCTTTGCAAGCTTCTATGGCGGGCTGCGGCGCTTGACTTGCTCGGGGAAGTTGGCGAGGCGGACGATTTTCGCTACGGAAGTCGCGCTTTGATTTATTAGCAGCTTGCAGAATTGCTTGATACCGAACTGGTTCGTGAGCGCGTGTGCCGTCAATTGAGGTCGAGGCGTCAGAGATCGCCCTAATGATGCGAATGAGAACTGTAGCGAATATGATTCCAGCCATATTGTTCACAAGGTGCGATCGGCTCTTTTTTCTCTTTACTGTGA
>DATENN010000201.1:0-13227 GCA_035275045.1 Pyrinomonadaceae bacterium | reverse complement strand
AGATCATCACCGGCGATTCAGAGATTCGCAGTCAAAATTAGCGCGAACTGATTAGGCATAACCATTGCTCAGGCGAGGACGATGCGGTGTCCCAGCGAACTTCTGAAAAAGTACGACGTCCCTGGTCCTCGCTATACGAGCTACCCGACGATACTTCACTGGACTGAGCCACCAACGCTTGACGAGTGGATCGCAAGCGTTTCGGAGAGTCTTGATCTGACTGAACAGCACAGCAACGGCGCAGCCATGTATGTGCACATTCCTTTTTGCCGTTCGCTCTGTACTTATTGCGGCTGCAATTCGCGGATCACACGCAGCACCACGGCGGGCGCCGCTTACGTCGCAACCGTTCTTAAAGAATGGGAACTCTACAACGTACGGCTCAACCGTTCAAAGCCTATACCCCTTGCCGAACTACATCTGGGCGGCGGCACACCGACGTTTCTGACTGCGGCAGAGCTCGAGGCGCTGGTTAGTGGAATTCTGAATCGCGCAAAGCAAACCTCAGACGCCGAATTTTCGGTAGAGTCTGATCCCCGAGTGACCCAACGAGAGCACCTGGCTACGCTTTATCGACTTGGCTTCCGACGCTTAAGTCTCGGCGTTCAGGATTTCGATCCGCAAGTACAGTTGGCAATCAATCGAGTGCAAACGGAAAGGCAGGTGAGAGAGGTAACTGAGAGCGCGCGCGAGTTCGGATTCAACAGTATTAACTATGATCTCGTGTACGGCCTGCCCTTCCAGAATTTTCAAAGCATCAGCGACACAATGGAAGCGGTAACGCGGCTGCGACCTGATCGGATTGCCTTCTACGCGTATGCGCACGTCCCCTGGGTGAAGGCCGCCCAACGCCACTTCACAGAAAAAGATTTGCCCGCCGGCGATGAAAAACGCGCGTTGTACGAGCTTGGTCGAAGCCTGCTGGAGCAAGCTGGTTATCACGAAATCGGTATGGATCATTTCGCATTGGAGGGCGACGAGTTGTGGCAAGCCGCAAAGAGAAAAACCTTGCACCGAAATTTCATGGGTTATACGCCAAGGTTTGTCGCTCCCTTACTCGGACTGGGTGTCTCCGCGATCAGCGACGCATGGAGCGCGTTTGCGCAAAACGAAAAGACACTCGAGTGTTATCAGGATCGAGTTCGTAAAGGTGAGATTCCAATATTTCGCGGACACAAACTAGACCGTGAAGACGTGGTCCTTAGGCGCCACGTCTTAAATTTAATGACACGTTTCGAAACGAGTTGGCAGACAGCCGAAACCTACGCGCCTTATTTGGATTTGGTGGCGCTCAAGCTGGAAGAGCCGAAACGCGATGATCTCGTGCGACTGATGGGCAAAACCTGTCAGGTTACCGATACCGGCCGCACCTTCCTGCGCAACATTTGTATGGCCTTTGATGCGCGACTGGCCCGGGATAATTCCACCGCCCAACTTTTCAGCCGAACAATTTAGAAAAATCATGAAGCAGGGAATTCTGTTATTAAACTTTGGTGGTCCATGGACATTGGCTGATGTGAAGCCGTTTCTTTACCGCCTATTTGCAAATCCGAGAGTGCTGGTTGGAATTCCCGCGCCGTTACGTCACTTGCTCGCTTTCATGATCGCCCAAATCAAGGGACCGTCCTCGATCAGGAGTTACCGGTCAATCGGCGGCGGCTCGCCCCAACTCAAGTGGACCGCAATTCAAACGGAAGGTCTGCGAAGACTGCTGCCACCAAACGAAGTGCGCGTTGAGTTTGGAATGCGCAGCTCTGAGCCTTCAATCGAAACCGCGCTTGAACGAATGAAGTCCTGGGGCGCCGAGCAACTCGTGCTAATGCCGTTGTTTCCGCAGTTCTCGACGACGACCACGCGAACGTGCTTCGACGTTGTTGCAGAAAGCTTCAACAAACTCGGATGGCGGCCGCAGCTGACTACCGTTACCAACTGGCCGGACCATCCGGAATTCATTTCTCTTTTGCGGAACAATGTGCAGGAAACTCTGAGCTTAGCCAAAGCTAACCGCGACAGTTCAAGCGGTCCGGTCCACATCGTTTTCTCTGCTCATTCGTTGCCCATGAAGATCGTCGAGCGCGGCGATCCATATGTAGATGATGTCGCGCGCACCGTACGAGCGGTTACCGACGGACTATCGGCGCCATGGTCGCTCGCCTTTCAATCTCGCAATGGCAGGCTGCCCTGGCTCAAACCGTATTTGGATGACGAGCTGAAGCGACTGGGCCGAAACGGTGTCGAAAGCGTGGTCGTTGTTCCTATCAGTTTCGTTAGCGATCACATTGAAACGCTTTTCGAGCTCGATCAACTTTATGCCGCAGTCGCACGCAAGCACGGCATCAAACATTACTATCGCGCACGTTGTTTTAACGACAACCCAAAGTTTCCCCGCGTGTTGAAATCGATAGTGACAAAGGCACAAGCATGATTGGAAACTTAAACCCAAGCCGAAAAGAAGCCACTATTGTCGGCGCGGGCATTGCGGGATTACTGGCCGCCTATTCGCTGGACCGCCAGGGTTACCGGGTGGCGTTGCTCGAAGAAAAAGAGCGCGCCGGTGGTTTGATTCAAACGCGGAAAACTCAATATGGCATCGCGGAGAGCGGTGCGCATTCCTTGATTGCAAGTGAAGCAGTGCGCAGATTGTGCAGTGATCTGGGAGTCGAACTGCTTAGGCCGCGCAAAGAGGCTAAAGCAAAGTACATCGTGCGGGACGGCCGCCTTCGTCGCTTTCCGCTAACGATCGGCGAAGCCGTTGATACGTTGGGCCACGCCGCGCTCGCACGCGCCACTAATCGCGAATCGCAAACACTTGAGGTTTGGGCGCGACGACATCTTGGCGATGCGGCGCTGGAGTACCTGCTGACGCCTTTCGTTCGCGGTATCTATGGCGTGCAACCGGCGGAGCTGGGCGTCGCAACCGCTTTTCCTTTTCTTAATCTGCCGGCGGGTAAGACTTTTTTGGGCAGCATGCTGAAACGGCATCGTAGCGGTGCGGCTAAGAAAGATAAGAAGCATCGTGCCGCGCCACGCTTTGGAATGGGAGATTTGGTGGGCCGTCTGGAACAACGCCTCGAACAGCGACTTGGTTCGAGGTTCCGCAAAGATGTCCGAGTCGATCAGTTGCCGGAAGCGGCGAATGTGATCATTGCCACACCGGCGCAGGCCGCGGCGAAGATAATTCAATCCGCGTCAACGACACTCGCTGACAAATTAGCGTCGGTCCGCTACACGCCAATTGTTTCCGCGACTGTCTTTGTAGACCGCCACGCGTTTACTCGACCCTTGCACGGCGTTGGCGTGTTGATGCCGCCGCGCGAGCAGACAAAATCGCTTGGCATTCTCTTCAATTCCAGTTCCTTCGATTGCCGCGTTTGTGAGGCGTCGAGATTTGCATCGTTTACGGTAATGATGGGCGGCACTGCACAGCCACAATGGGTGCGCGCGTCAGACGACGAAATACGCCAGGCAATTAAGTTCGAATTAGCGATGTTGTTAGGAATCCTCGAACCGTACGAGGTCGTCATTCATCGCTGGCCGGCTGCGTTGCCGCAGTATTCACCCGAGCTGGCCGACGTCTGGGACGTGGCCCGGCAAACCTGGTGCGCAACACCGGGACACATACTGTTTGGCAATTACACCGGCCAGATAAGTTTGCGCGGCATGATCGAAAGCGCAACGAAACTTGTCGGTTAGGATTTGGAGGCGGCGATCGGAATCGAACCGATGAATAAAGGTTTTGCAGACCTCTGCCTTACCACTTGGCTACGCCGCCACTGAGAACTAGCTGGAAAGAATGGCTCGCAATTATCACGAGCGGGAAACGCTGGCCTTAAAGAACTAAAGGATGAAGGCGGAAGGGTGAAGAGCCCAGGTTAAGTTTGCAGTCTTCAGCCAGGCCGCCGTTTAGCGACAACAACACTGAAAACCAAAAACTGAAAACCGGCTCTTCATCGTTCGGCGTTCATCCTTCAAAACCCACCCGCTACCGCGTGGTGATACTGACAAATCTTGGAGCGGGAGACGAGACTTGAACTCGCGACCCTCGCCTTGGCAAGGCGATGCTCTACCACTGAGCTACTCCCGCTTTGGAGCAGCAGCGATTCTAATGATTAGGCCTTTGTTGTCAAGCGAGGGGTTTTGCGGATTGCGGATTGGTGTTTGGGGATTGCGGATTTGATTATTGGTGACGAGCCAGTACGCAATCGGTAATCCGCGATCGCAAATCCCACGTGTTACCTACTCGGGTTTTCGGCACACGCCCGCCCTGCACGCCTGCTCAGTCGTAGTAATGATCGGACCAGATGCGCTTTCGCAACTGGTCCTCCGTCCAGTACTTGCGCAGCAATTCGATTTGCGGCGAGTCTCGGTCTTCACCGAACACCACAGTGATCACATCGTAACGATAGGGATCGGTGGTGATATTCAGCAAGCGGCGATAAGCGCGCGCGGCACGTGTGATCTGGCGTTGCTTTCGCCGATCCACATTCGCTTGCGGCGGCGCAAACCAATCCGACGCGCGGCTTTTTACTTCAATGAAACAAAGTACCGGTCCATCGTAAGCAACGATGTCGACTTCGACGTGAATGCGCGCGCCGATGCGATTGCGGCCGACCGGAAGTGAGAAGTTCGTAGCGACAATTCGATATCCGAATTGTTCAAGGTAAGCAACCGCGAACTCTTCGCCGCGTCGACCCAGGTCAAGTTGTTTTAATGCGATGTCGGACATGACTACTGTCGGCCCTATCCAACTTACGAAAGCTCGACGAGGATGGCGAGAGAATCAGTGTTGCTTCGAACGCGGGAACGATGGCCTTTGCCTGACGTATCTTCGATCAGCAACACATCGCACGGGGAGAACACCCTCGTCTGTCCGTCGCTCGCTTGAATTTCCCATTCGCCGCTGAGCACCACAAAAAGATTACGAGCCGAAGATGGATGCCAGTTGCTGGTCCATCCGTTAGGCCCACCGAGAAATGACATGCGCGAGGCAGTTTTGAATTCGGACAAGCCAAGTGCAGGTGAATTAGGCGCGAACTGCGAAAGCACCAGCGGCACTTCAACTTCCGCAAAATGTGATTCGCCGGTTTCGTCAGAAAACAGCCGAATGTACCTTGCGTTCATGGTGGGCCGGTTTACGCAAACCGGCAATTTGTGCGCGTTCGCAGACAAAGGTTTGCGCTACATTATTTTTCAAGCGCCTGCTGAAGTCTATCGAGGGCCGCACCCCAGTACGTTTTCATTTTTGCCGAAGATTTTGCATCGACTATTTTGCTCTGTTGCACGACCACTTGCGCTTTGTTGTCGCCTTTCGGATAAAACGCGACCGCCAGGTTTGCCTTGCCACCGTTCCAACTTCCGCGCAACGATTTGCCGGCAGTCGCCTTGCTTACGGTCAAGCCATCGTCGGACAGCCATGCTTTTCGTTCCTTGTCCTGCGCAAAAGCTTTATACAGTTTGGCAACCGGTGCATTGACGGTCCGGCTCACGCTTATTTCATAGCCCGCGGGTTTTTGATGAACGTCGCGCAACCCGCGCGCTTGTTCGTAAGTGACGGTAACCATTTGTTGCCACCACGGACCAACGTCGAACTTTGAGTTCAAAAGTTTGACGATTTCCTGATGGTTCATTTTTTTGGCCCCGGCTTTATCGAGCAAGCTGAACCACTGGTCCCATGTCTTGCCGGTTTTCGCCTGCACCGCGTCGTCGCTCATACGAGGCTGCGCCTTACTCTTTGATGTGACCATATTAGTCTCCGTAGTTGGACCCATTCGTGATTAAGCGTCGCGTTCGTACGCCGTCTTTAACCATCGCTTAACTTCGTCGTCGATATCTTTTAGCGAAGTGATTTCAATGCGGTGCGTGATGCGATCCTTTTTCGCAAAGCCGCCGGTATCTATCAACCTTCCTTTGGGCTTAGTGTCACCGAGAGCCAGCCCAAAATCGATGCGCGTGCGCGTGGTGGGTTTGATTTGAGCGAAAACATGTTTGCGATACAGCGGCACAATGGTTTGGCACGGACAGGCCTTCACGTCTTTCCCCATACCCAGACCAAGTTTGAGCAGGGCGTTGTAAATTGGCAGCAAGTGGGCTTTACTACCGGCAAACATCTTTTCGACGTAACCTTCCGCCGCCTTCAGATATGTTTCTGGATCGCCCGCTTCAGCGCCTTTACCCTCTGCACGTTCCGCAAGCCACCAGGCGCTGTTAGTGCCCAGGCCATATTCTGTCTTCAGCCATTCGCGTGTGGCCTTTTCGTCTTTGGGGCCTGACTTTTTGATCAACCGCAGCCATTCGTCGAGTGAGCGCCCGGTTTTGTCTTTCAATTCGCCGACCCATTTCTGAGTCATGAGGACGCCCGGATGCACGCCGTAGATCGATTTTGATTTTTGTTGGGTTGCTGAACGAGGCATAAAAAGATCCTTTCGTTGTGGCACAGACTTCAGTCTTTGCACTTATAGCTACACAGACTGAAGTTCGTGCCACTACAAACGCAGGCTAAAGCTTATCGGACACAGTCGGTACAAAGCGCGGCGGTTTTCTGGCGCGCGTCGCCTGCTCGAACGCGTATGCGATCTTCAACAACTTTGGCTCGCTCCACGCCGCGCCGAAGAATGACATTCCGACCGGCAGGCCGAATATGTAGCCTGCCGGCACAGTGAGATGCGGATAGCCGGCAACGGCGGACGCAGAAGAATAACCGCCGGTAAAATGATCACCATTCAACCAGTCAGTCGGCCACGATGGACCACCAGTCGGCGCCACCAACGCGTCAAGATTATGCTGGTTCATCACGCTGTCGATACCCTGAGCGCGCGTGAGCAGGTGGTTCTTTTGCAGCGCCGCCAAATACTTCTTACTCGTCAATGGCCCCTTCGACTCCGCTTTTATGAAAAGGTCCTGGCCAAAGAAGGGCATCTCGCGATCGCGGTTCTTTTCGTTGAAGTCAATTATTTCCTTTAAAGAATGGACCGGCGCATTAGGGCGGTTTTTTAAGTACGCGTTGAGATCGGCCTTGAATTCGTACAACAGCACTTCTAATTCTGAATCGTCGAATTTTCCTGAGGTCGCGACGTCCGCAGGATCCACAACGATTGCGCCTAATGATTTCATTTCTGCGATCAGGTCATTCATCAACTTATCGACGTTATCATTAAAGCCAAAATGTTTTCTGGCAATCCCCAACCGCGCGCCACGCAGCCCATCCTTGTTAAGGAATTGCGTGTAATCGGTAAACGACTTTCCGCTACTCATTTTTGTTGCCGCGTCATCAGCATCGACACCGGTCAACGCACCCAGCAGGATCGCGGCGTCGCGAACAGTGCGCGCCATCGGTCCGGCAGTGTCCTGGCTGTGCGCAATCGGAATGATTCCTGAGCGGCTGATTAAGCCAAGTGTAGGTTTAATTCCCACAAGTGAATTTGCGGACGAGGGACAAACGACGGAACCATCCGTTTCAGTGCCGATCGCCACGGCGCATAGATTTGCCGACGCCGCCGCACCTGATCCGGAACTCGAGCCGCACGGATTTCTATCAAGCACGTAAGGGTTTTTCGTTTGACCGCCGCGGCCGCTCCAGCCACTCGTCGAATGGTTCGATCGAAAGTTCGCCCACTCGCTTAGATTTGTTTTACCGAGTATTACCGCACCTGCCTCGCGTAATTTCTTTGCGACGTACGCATCTTTGACAGCGTGCGAATCGGCTAGTGCCAGCGAACCGGCTGTTGTCATCATGGCATCGCCGGTGTCGATGTTGTCCTTTATTAATACCGGGATACCGTGCAAGGGCCCGCGCACATGGCCCGCTTTTCGTTCCCGATCCAGTGCATCGGCAATCGAATCGGCTTCAGGATTAATTTCGATAACAGAATTGATCTTGGGTCCCGCTCGATCGATATCATCGATTCGGTCGAGGTATTTGCGCACCAACGCGTGGGCCGAGAACCTTCCTGATTGCAGTCCCGCCTGAAGATCGGACAGCGTCAGCTCTTCAAGCTCGAAGTCTTTGGTGAAAGTCGTCGCGTTGGAGCTCTTGGCTCGGGTTCGCGATGAAGCAGTGCTCATCGCGAGGATTCCACCGGCTGCAGTTTTTTCCAGAAATGTTCTTCGCTTCATTTTTCTTTTGTCACATGACTCATCAGAGCGAGTGCATTGTTTTCGGAATCACGAAAGGCCGCCAGCCAAAGGTCGTACGTACCCATGTCGGCGACGAACTCAGGTGGCTGCTCGAATTGAACGCCGCGTTCAGTAAGGGCTCGAGTGGCCTCCTGAATGTTATCGACATTGAAATAAATGATTGAGCTGGGATGATCGAACTCAGGTTTTGCAGGCAGAGACAGCATCAACCTGATGCCATCACAATCGAAGAATGCCAGACCCGGTGGCACGCTGAACAACAGTTTCATCCCGAGTTTGTCGCGATAAAAAGCAACGGCGCGATCAAGATCGTGGATGTTGACGGCTATCTGTTCAATGGCAGACAGTCCAAACGAGGTTTCGTCAGGCATTAGGGCTGCTCCGGTAACCGAAAAAGGTTGTGCGGCAGTGTATATCCGAGTCGCAACGCGCTAGTCAATGGGTTGCTGAGGTCGCGACCGAAAGAAGCGTGAGCGTTGCGTTATTCTAGTGAGGAGTCTTTTTGTCTCTGTGCTTACGACAACTTTGGAATTATGAGGTCGGTACCACCTGCGGTCCCGAGTGGGCGCCTACGTTGCGATTTCCAAATACGTACCCGAGGGACAAATCGACAATTGGCAATCGACCATCGGCAAGCTTTTGCCTCACGCGCTGCGGCAGGGGGTACTGACTTCATTGCTCGCGATTGTTAAGATGCTTTGGCTCAAATTACTCGAACTATTGGCAGAACCAACGTGAACAACGGACTTTCATTGGTGGCGATTGTCGGCCGGCCGAACGTCGGTAAATCCACCTTATTCAATCGGCTCACCGGCGAGCGTAAAGCGATCGTTGGCGACGAGCCTGGCATCACGCGCGATCGAATTTATGGTGAGGTTGAATGGTCAGGTCAGCTTTTCTCTCTGGTCGACACCGGCGGCATGGTTCCCGCTGACGATGAGACGATTCCCGCAAATATTCTGAAGCAGGCGCAGGTTGCGATTAGCGACGCCGACGTTCTGCTTCTCACAGTTGACGCGCGTCAGGGAATGACTCCTCTGGATGAGGAACTGGCAAAGCTGCTGCGCGCCACCGGCAAAACAGTCTTTGTGATTGCTAACAAAGTCGATGCATCGCGACTCGAAGCGGACAGAAACGAATTTTATCGTTTTGGCTTCGAAGAAGTTTATCCAGTTTCCGCCGAACAAGGTGTCGGCGTTGGCGATTTACTCGATGCTCTTATTCCGTACTTAAGCCACGCAGAAACCGCCGAAGCTGAGAGGCCCCGCGAGCTGCGCCTGGCAATTGTCGGTCGGCCCAACGTTGGCAAATCGTCGCTCTTGAATCGGTTGTTAGGCGAAGAGCGCGCGATTGTTTCGGAGGTTGCGGGCACCACGCGCGATGCGACTGACACTCTATTAAAGACAGAGACGCAACTTTTTCGGCTTGTCGATACCGCAGGCATTCGCCGCAAAGGAAAAACGGACGAGATGGCCGAGAAGCTTTCAGTTGTAATGGCCCGCAGAAATTTGGAACGTGCGGACGTCGCGATCGTCGTGGTCGACGCGGAAGAAGGACCAACCGCGCTCGATGCGAACATTGCCGGGTATGCATTCGAAGCCGGATGTTCGATCATCATTGCCTGCAACAAGTGGGACGCAGTTAAGGATAAGGAAACGGGCACCGCCGCGGAATTTGAACGTAGCGTGCGGCAGAAGATGAAGTTCCTCGACTTTGCTCCAGTCGTGATGATCTCCGCCGTGACCGGCCAGCGAGTTGAGAACTTGTTGCCGCTGGCACTGAAAGCTAACGAAGCCCGCAATCGTCGCATTCCGACGTCGCAGCTTAACGCTTTTTTCGAAGCCGCTGTTTCGCAACCGCGCGGTGGCGCAGCTCCGGCGCCAGTAAAAGGTGGGTTTTCACGACTTCATGTTCAATACATGACACAAGTCGGTGTGCGACCGCCGACGTTTGTTTTGTTCACTTCTGGTGGCAAGCCAGGTCTGCATTTTTCGTACACTCGTTATATTCAGAACCGTTTGCGTGAAGAGTTTGATTTCTTTGCCACGCCATTGCGGATAATTGAGAAGCATAAGAAGCGCAAGAAGTGAACCTTGTCCGTGGTCCGTGGTCCGTCGTTAGTTGCAGCACGATTAAGGTATTGGAACTAACAATTAAGGACTAACAGCTCAAAGTACGAAGTACAAAGCACAAAGCACGAATTACAAAGTTAAGATGTCTGCAATTAATTTCGAGATAGTGGCGCGGGATGGCGAGGCGCGCGCCGGAACTTTGACTACGCGACGGGGAATTATTGAAACACCGGTGTTCATGCCGGTGGGAACAGCCGGCACCGTCAAAGGCGTGCGCTTTGAAGCCCTCGAAGACGAGCTGGATGCGCGCATCATTCTTGGCAACACTTATCATCTTTGGCTGCGACCGGGCATCGACGTCATCCGCGCGTGTGGCGGGTTGCATAAATTCAACGGCTGGACGCGAGCGCTGCTGACCGACTCAGGCGGATTTCAAGTTTGGTCCTTGGGTGCGTTGCGCAAGATCAGTGAAGAGGGAACTGAATTTCGTTCGCACGTCGACGGCAGTCTCAAATTTTTATCACCCGAGATCTCGATGGAAGTGCAGGCTGCGCTGGGTTCGGAAATTGTAATGGCGTTTGATGAATGTGCGGCCGGCTCCGCCGCGCCCGACGTTTCGCGAAAAAGCATGGAGCTCACCGCGCGCTGGGCCCGTCGATCGCGCGTTCGCTTTGACGTCTTGCAAACTGAAGGTTTGGACACCGGCCGTACGAAAGCGGGAGATGGATATAGCGGCGCCCAGGCCCTGTTCGGAATTGTTCAGGGCGGTTCGCATAGCGAACTGCGGCGAGAGAGTCTGAAACGCACCGAAGAGATCGGGTTCGATGGCTATGCGATTGGCGGTTTGAGTGTCGGCGAAGAGAAATCGGTGATGTGGGATGTCGTTAGCAATCTTGCTCCTCAAATGCCGGCGAACAAACCGCGATACTTGATGGGCGTCGGCACGCCTGAGGACCTAGTCGAAGCCGTCGCGCACGGTATCGATATGTTTGATTGCGTACTGCCGACGCGCAACGGGCGGACGGGCCAGGCGTTCACCTCCGCCGGAAAGATGAATTTGAAGAATTCGCAATGGGCCGTAGATACCAGACCGCTGGACGAAGCGTGCGCGTGCGCGGTTTGCCGGCGTCATTCGCGCGCGTATTTGCGTCATCTTTACTTGTCGGGAGAGATGCTCGCCAGCGTACTGTTAAGCCACCATAATTTGGCCTTCTTCCTTGACACTATGCAGATGGTCAGGCAATCTATCCGGTCTGGCAATTTCAAGAAATTTCAGCGAGAGTTTACCGAGCGTCTGTCTTCAAATTCGCGGCAGGATGTATTAACCGCGACCTGAGTCTTAGCCGCTCGCCCGGTAGCGATTAACTGCGACACGTTGGGAATCGATAGATGATGATTGCATTCGCTTTGTTTCAGGGAGGTCTGGGTGCGTTGGGCGGTTTGCTGCCAATGCTCCTGATCATCGGCGTCTTTTATGTCCTTTTAATTAGACCGCAACAGAAGCGCCAGCGTGACCTGCAGCAAACAATTTCCCAATTGAAAGCCGGCGATCGCGTTGTCACCACCGGTGGCGTGATCGGAACAATTACAACCGTACGCGATACAAGTTTTTTGATCCGCAGCGCGGACAAATCGATTCTTGAGATAGCACGCTCGGCCATTGCCGGCATCGACGAAGAAGAAAAGAAGCCTTAGTTAGTTCATTCTAGTAGCAATGAAAAAGAAGAATCTGCTCCAGCGCTCAATCATTATCGCGATTGTCACGCTGCTCGGTTTGTATGTAGTAATCGGTCCCCGTCGAAAACCTACCCTGCACGACTTTAGCTGGTCTGGAATCAAAGCCACACTCGCCCAGAACATTCACCTCGGGCTCGATCTTAAAGGTGGCTCGCATCTCGTGATGCGCGTCAAAACCGACGAATTTCTCAAAACGCTTACACAGACGAACGCGAATGCGGTCCAGGCTGCCGCCAAGGACCAGGGATTCGCGGTTAAGGACGTTCGCACGAATACAACGCCCGGCGACTATCGCATCGAACTTGAAGCGACGGATGCTTCACGACTAAACGAGCTTCAGGAAGCGATAAAGAAAAAAGTTGATCTGTCGGAGTGGTCGGCTTCAACCAGCGGCAGCGTCGTAACCTGGACCTTGACCGGAACAGCACAGCGCGCACTGGCTGAACAGGCCACCGATCAGGCGGACCGCATCATTCACAGCAGGTTGGATGCGGTAGGCGTCGCCGAACCACTCGTGCAACGTCACGGCTCACAAAGTTCACACCAGATTCTCGTACAAATGCCCGGCATTCAGGATCCCGAGCGCGTTAAGCAATTGCTCAAGGCTGAATCCAAGCTCGAGCTGGTCCATGTGGTCAGCCCGGCGAGCCCTGCTCCCGCACAAACGTACGCGACTGAAGAAGAGGCAAAGGCGAGTCTCGGCGGCACGGTGCCGGCTAATCGCCGTGTCCTGCCATACGCCGAGCGTAATGAACCCACGAATGCCACCCAGACATCGGATGAGCAAGCGCAACAAGCGAAGAAGTGGGTCGTAGTTGAAGCGCCCGCAGTTGTTGATGGCAGCGAGTTGCGTAATGCGAGCGCTACACAATCGCGTGCGGGTGCTGAGGATTATCAAATTGCTTTCGCTCTCAAACCTACGGGCGCGGAAAAGTTCGGTGCCTGGACCGGCGCAAATATCAATGAATATATGGGCGTCGTCCTGAATGATGAGGTCAAGTCGATTGCGTACATCAAGTCGCAAATTTTTGATCAGGGCGAGATATCGGGAAAGTTTACGAAACAATCTGCCGACGATCTGGCGCTGACCTTACGTTCAGGCGCGCTGCCGGCGCCAATTGAATATCAGGAAGAGCGTACTGTTGGGCCAAGCCTCGGCGCGGATTCTATTCGTTCAGGCGTACGCGCGTCCGTCTTTGGTTTGATTTTCGTGGTGTTGTTCATGCTCTTCTATTATCGCGGCGCCGGCGTGAACGCGGTGGTCGCATTGCTGCTCAATATGATC
>DATENN010000200.1:0-10693 GCA_035275045.1 Pyrinomonadaceae bacterium | reverse complement strand
GGCAAAGGCATGGTGCGTGACGATGCGATTCTCGCTTTCGAACGACATGCGACGTCGAAAATCAGCAGGCCAGAGGACCTCGCCGCTATCGCAACGCTGGGGTTTCGTGGCGAGGCGCTTGCATCGATCGCGTCAGTTGCGCGCGTTGAGCTTACGACTAAAACCGAAGAGGCCGGCGCGGCGACGCGGGTCGTCATTGATGGCGGCAAAATACGCGATGTGAAGGACGCTGCGCATCCACGCGGCACGACGATTATAGTGCGCGACCTTTTTTTTAACGTTCCGGCGCGGCGAAAGTTTCTTCGTTCTGAGGCGACGGAAAGCTTTCATCTCACAAATCTGATTACACATTACGCGCTCGCACATCCCGAAATTGCACTAACACTAACGAACAACGGCCGCGAGATTTTGCGCGCCGCAAAGACCACGAATCTGCGTGAACGTGCATACCAGGTTTTTGGCGCTGAATTTCTCGAGAATCTACTTGAAGTCAACGGCGGTCACGACAAAGTTGCGCGCGTCTCAGGTTTTGTCTCCGCGCCGCGTGATCGACGTACGTCGCGCGACGCTCAATACTTGTTTGTCAATGGCCGCTTCGTTCGTGATCGTTTGATTGGCCGCGCGCTTTCGGAAGGGTATCGGTCGATACTGCCGCATGGTGTGTATCCGGCCGCCTTACTTTTCATTGAAACCCCGCTTGAAGAAGTTGATGTCAACGTTCACCCGGCGAAGACCGAAGTCAGGTTTCGTCGACCCGCCGCGGTCGCAGATGCGGTCCGGGAATCGGTGCGCCTGGCATTAGCCTCGGCTGGTTTCGTGCGTGATGAGCGGACGCAGGCCAGCATCGCTGGTTCCTCTGAATCGGCAAACGCGATGTCGGCCGCGGCGAGCCAGACCACAAACAATCCGTTGAACACTGGCATAGTTTCGGATTTCGACGGCGCGCGCATCGCGCAGATCGAGACGCAGTCGCGCATAGACTTTGCGCCGCTCGTCGATGACGACGAGCCGGTGAAAATTTTGAGCGACCCAAACCCTGCCAAATCCGATACCGCGCGCGATCTCGATGCGATCTTGCGGGAAGAAGTAGCGGCGCAACCGGTGAGCAACGATGCCCCCATAGATCTCGAATTCGAACACGCGGCGGAGGCGTTGTCATCAACAGCGGCAGTATTTTCCGACGAGGTGAAGCAGTCGGAATCACCTGCGGCATCGCCGTTGCCGCCACTTGCCTCTGCCGATAAGTTCACGCGTGAAGTTTCTGTCGAGTCGTTTACGCCGAACATTCGTCCGCTAGGGCAGCTCGAAGAAAGTTTCATCATTGCGACTGACGATGAAGGTCTTCTGTTAATCGATCAGCATGTTGCCCACGAGCGTGTTTTGTTCGACAAGTATCGCGCTCTGGAGTCTTCGCGCAGTCGCGAAGCTCAGCAGCTGTTGATTCCCGAGACGTTTGATTTAACGCCCGCCCAGGCCGCAGTCTTTGACAGCGTCGCGCCTGAGCTCGAAAGTTATGGTTTTGATCTAATGCGTTTGTCGGGCCGCACCGTTGCGATAAAAGCGACACCCGCGGATTTACCTGCCGGGGAAGCGCGTAACATGCTCGCGGAAGTCCTTGACACGGTCGATGCCGAAAAGAAGGGGACTGCGCGGGAAAGCCTCCGCGACGATATTGCCGCGTCACTGGCTTGTCACGCGGCGATAAAAGTTAACATGCCGCTGACGCCGGAAAAGATGCGCTGGTTAATCGATCGCTTGCTGCGCACGTCTTCACCAACAACTTGTCCACACGGCCGTCCGGTAATCCTGCGCCTCGCTACCCGCGACATCCTCAAAGGGTTCCATCGAATTTGAGATGAAAACACTTGGTCTTATTGGTGGTGTCGGGCCGGAATCGACGATTGAATATTACCGGTTCATCATCGACGCGTATCGCGGGCAACGCGACGGTGAGTATCCATTGATAGTCATCAACAGTATCAATCTGAAATTGATGTTGCGGTTGATCGACGACGACCGCGAACAGTTCATACAGGAGCTGGTTAACGCGGTCGAAGTGGTGGCTCGTGCTGGTGCTGATTTTGCAGCGTTTGCCGCTAACACGCCGCATATCGTCTTCGATGAAGTTCAATTTCGTTCGCCTATACCCTTAATCAGCATCGCTGAAGCTACACGCGAAAAAGCGCACCAACTGGGCTTCGAAAAAGTTGGTTTGTTCGGCACGGGCTTTACGATGGGTGCGAAGTTTTATCCGGAAGTGTTCGCGCGAGCAGGTCTTCAACTGATCGTGCCGAATGAAGAAGAGCGAGAGTATATTCACGACAAATATCTTGGCGAGCTCTTGAATAATAAATTCCTGCCTGACACGCGTGATCGCATGCTTGCGATTGCCGCTAACCTGAAAACACGTGACGGGATCGAAGCCTTGATCCTGGGCGGCACGGAATTGCCGCTGCTGTTACGTGGTGAAGACCCGGGCATCCCGTTGCTCGATACCACAAAGATCCATGTCGAAAAACTTACCGCTGCGCTCCTCGAATAAACCACCAGCTGCGCTGATCAAGTTTCTTAAGCCATATGATCCGGTGGTTCGGGAGCTCGCCCTCAAACTGCGCGCCGTGGTGATTGAAGAGATGGCGCCCTGTCACGAAAATATTTATGACGCGTACAGTGCCGTCGCGATTGGTTACGGTTGGTCGGATCGACTAAAGGATGGGGTATTTCACATCGCGGTCTACAGCAACCACGTGAATCTCGGTTTCAACAGCGGCGTTTCGTTGCCCGATCCGCTTGGCATTCTTGAGGGCAAGGGCAATCAAATTCGCCATCTCACGTTCAAATCAGCCGAAGATCTGGCCCGTCCCGCGACTCGTCGTTACATCAGGATGGCGCTGAAGGCTGATCAGGATGATGCGCGCAAACTTGGCGAGCCGTTGCCGCCACGAAAAGAAAAGGGCGGCAAAGTGACTTCACTTGTGAAAGCTATTTATCCGAAGAAACGCCGGCCAAAGGCGTAAGGGAAGCAAATGCCGAACAGAAGTTTTGAAAGCACCTTAGTCGCTAAAGCTTGGTCAATGTTTTCAGGAAAAGATTAGTATCCGACAGGTCCGGCAACAATGCGTCCGGTTTGCACGCGACGAGATCTTTCGTTTCATAAAATCTTCCCGTATCAACTGCCAGCGAGCGAGCCCCGAAATGTTTCGCGCATTCAATGTCGTTCGGCGTGTCACCGATGACAACGAATTGTGCCGGCTGTAAATCCACCCCCAAATGTTTGCGAATACGTTCGGCCGCCAGTTCAGGTAGATCGCGACGATCGTGCGACTCATCTCCAAACGCTCCCGGCAAAGTGAAGTATTCGGCAAGGCCGACGATTTCCATCTTTAACCACGCGGCTGGTTCAATGTTTCCGGTGACCAACGCTGACTGATAGCGCGGGTGAGTGTGCGTCACCTGCAACGCATCGCGGACCCCGGGTAAAACTTCAAAGGTCTGTTCGCCGTTTCCGGTAAATTTGCGCATCGCGGTCATGTAGCTTTCGCGTAGATCGTGGACGCGTTCGCGAATGTGCTCGTGTGTGAAACCCTCGTGCTTCAACGCCTCGCCGACGATTTGCAAGTCCGTCATGCCGGAGACGCGCATCTCGGGTAATCTGCCGGCGGTGCCAAACACTTCTTCGAGCATCGGGATGGTGTAGTCCTTGAATGAACCGGGCCGGACCGATCGAATCAAGGTGCCATCAATGTCCCACAGCAGAATTCGTAGGTCTTCCGTTGTAAACGCGCGCTCGATCATTCAATTACCGCCAGAACTTCGCCGGCGTTCACGGTTGCTCCGAGTTCGGCATTGATCGCGGCGACTGTACCTGCCTTTGGAGTTTTCATTTCGTTTTGCATCTTCATTGCTTCGACCACGATGATGCCGTCACCCGCGGCCACGGTCGCGCCTTG
The DNA here is from genome assembly GCA_035275045.1 of Pyrinomonadaceae bacterium. Classification (GTDB taxonomy): domain Bacteria; phylum Acidobacteriota; class Blastocatellia; order Pyrinomonadales; family Pyrinomonadaceae; genus PSRF01. Next base: position 6,743 of record DATENN010000200.1, on the reverse strand, counting down.
TTCGACCAGGACGCGGACGACCTTGCCGGGCATTGCCGAAACGATTCGAACTTCTCCGTGATCATGCGCGGCTGCGCTTTGTGCGCTGCGCAGTCGTTTGGGGTCGATCAGAGTGACCTCGTGATCATGGCCGCGAACATTAACGGCGAAGGAATTCGTTGAGCTGGGCAGGTGTTCAACGCGACAGCGAAAAATTTCGGTCCCAAGCTTTAATAAGTATTCGCCGGTACCCAGTCGTGTTATCTCAACTTCGTAATGCCGGTCATCAACAATCGCAGTCACCGACGTTCCACTGCGTTCCAGCGAGATCGAAAGTTCAGCGTTGCCAAGTTGTGCTTTAAGTTTCATTTGCGACGAATAGTCGGCTGTTTCAATTGGCGCGTGCGACCAGACATTTTCCAACGGCTGTAGTTTCCCGCAACCGCCGCGGGAATTTGTTCCTGATCCGAGTAACGCAATGCTGCGGCCAACACCGCGACATCTTTCAACCGTTCCTCTTCCGCAACGCCTGCCGCTTTTTGTCGTTGGTTGAATCGCTCTATAAAGCCGGTATCCAAACGGCCGTCGATGAATTCCTGGTCGCGGACAACCTTGCGAAAGAACGGCAAAGTAGTTTTGATTCCGCCGACTTCATACTCATCCAGGGCGCGCCTCAAGCGGTCGACTGATTCCGCGCGCGTTCGTCCCCACGCTGCAAGTTTGGAAATCATCGGATCGTAGTGGATGGACACCTCGGAATTGGCCTGCACGCCACTGTCGTCACGTATGCCGGGCCCGTTAGGAACTGTCATATGCGTTATCTTGCCGGGCGATGGAAAGAAGTTATTCTCCGGATCTTCCGCATAGACACGACACTCGATTGCGTGTCCGTTCCATTCGACATCGTCCTGCGAAAAAGAGAGCGGCGCGCCGGCCGCAATATTTATTTGCTCGCGAACGATGTCGATGCCGGTGACGAGTTCAGTAACCGGATGCTCGACCTGCAATCGCGTATTCATCTCAAGAAAGTAAAACTCGCGCGTAGTGTCGGCCACCAAAAATTCAACCGTACCGGCGCCGACGTAATCGACGGCGCCCGCCAGTTTGATTGCTGCCTCGCCCATATTTGCGCGCAGGGAAGCGTCATCGATTGGCGAGGGACATTCTTCAATCACCTTTTGATGACGCCGTTGAATCGAGCATTCGCGTTCGCCCAGGTGCACCACGTTGCCGTGATTGTCGGCGATGATTTGAATTTCTATGTGGCGTGGCCTTTCGACCGCTTTCTCCAAATACACCGCGGAGTCGCCAAACGCCGAAGCCGCTTCGGATTGTGCATTCTCGAACGCGGAACGCAGACCGTGAGGCGAGTCCACCAATCGCATGCCTTTGCCGCCGCCGCCGGCTGCAGCTTTCAGCATTACCGGATAGCCGAATTTCATGGCGGTCATTTCAGCTTCACGGATAGAGCTCAACGGTTCCACGGTGCCCGGAACGATCGGCACGCCGGCTGCCACCGCGGCCTGGCGCGCACTAGTCTTTGAGCCCATAACGCGCATCGCCTCGGCGCCTGGTCCAATGAAGATAATTCCAGCTTCGGCTGCTGCTGACGAGAATTCTGCGTTCTCAGCCAGAAAACCATAGCCGGGGTGAATCGCGTCGGCTTTAGTTCGTTTAGCGGCTGCGATGACTTTTGCGATGTCGAGATAACTTTGGATGGATGGGGCCGGGCCAATGCAAACGGCTTCATCAGAGAGCGCCACATGGCGGGCCGCAGCGTCTGCTTCAGAATAGACTGCGACAGGCGAGATATTCAGATCACGACAGGCGCGAATGATCCGCACTGCTATCTCGCCACGGTTTGCAATTAGGATCTTTCGAAACATAGAAGACGGAGGTCAGAAGTCAGAGTCAGAGATCAGAGGTCAGAAGTCAGAGGTCAGAAGTCAGAGGTCAGAGGTCAGAGATCAGATGTCAGAAGTCAGAGGTCAGAGGTCAGAGGTCACAGATTCGTTTTGACCGGGAACCCCTGAAACCAACTCTAACTTAAAACCCAAAATCTAACTGAAACCTGAAACCTGAAACCTGAAACCTGAAATCTGAAACCTGAAACTCGAAACCCGAAACCCGAAACTCGAAACTCGAAACCCGAAACTCGAAACTATTCCATACCAAACAAAAAAAGGCGAGCACGAAGGCTCGCCTTGTTATCACTGTCAAAAAGTAGACTAGCGGCGCACGAGTGTACCGGAAGGAGCGATGCTGCCGGCGTGACGCGGCAACGATGACGCCTTGGTCACCAGACCGTCGCGCAGAATTAGGTCATCTTCAGTACCTAACTGCTTGTCCGGACCGGGCAGCAATAATTCATAATTTGTAAACGAAAGTCGCTCAGTGATCGCATCATCAGAAGTACTGAGTGAAGCATTACGAATGGCTGCTCCGCGTAACGTTGCGGGTTTTTGCTTCGGCATCGCTGCCAATTCTGCACTTGGCCGGTAGCCTGAAGGATCGAGGTTTTGCAGCGCAGTCGCCAACGAATGATCATTGTCGGGCAACCGGTTTAAATCACTCAGGCTGTCAGGGAAACTGCCAAACGCTTCGCGATACTCATCCAGTCCACGGTCGATGCGGCGCGCTTGAGCTTTCAAGCCTTCTTCAATGCCCCACTGCCGATGTTCTAAACGCACCGGGACCGTGATGCCGATGAAAAACAAAATCAATGCAGGGAACGCCAGCGACGCGATGTAACCGCGACGGGCGTATCGCAGTCCGCAGAATTGGTCGGGAGCTTTCGCGACGGATCGATATAGTTTACGGCTGAACCAAAGAACCAGAAAGGTCGCGGGAATCGCAAACCATTTTAAGTGCCAGGCTGCCGTTTCAGCGGCGGCGATCCATGACCAAAAATTAAGCGGGATCATCGACAGAAAGGCGAGATTCGTTTTCGCTCCGCGAGCGGAGGTTTGCGCGACAGCGATAAACGTCTGTGTCGCGAAGACCAACAGCAGCAAAGCACCGATGACAGTGAGTAACAACGAGCGTCCGTAGGATGGTAACTCGATCTCGGGTTTTGGAAGTGCTTCGCCAACGGGACGCGCGCCGCAAGAGACGCAGCCGTTGCTCAGCCCAGCATCACATTTATGACCACAACAGGGACAGATTGTCACGGGAGTTTTCTACCTCAAAATACTTCAGCAGCCGGGTTCGTTAGTTTGGGCAAGCTAACCAGCCTTGTGTACCAGTTGTTGTTCGGCTCGTCTGTCAGGCCCGGAATTTGATGCGGATTTTGACGCTTGCGATTCGGTATTTGTCGATGCAGTCGAAACTTTGTTGAGCTCATACCAGGTGTGACACATGCGGTGCGCGAATGTCCAATACGATCCAACTGCGAGGACCCACAAAACCGCGGGCATCCGGTTCGCGAAGAAGTTGGTCGAACCTGGATGAGTGCTCAAGGCGCCAATAATAAAAAGAACCACACGCTCGGGTCGGCGAAGAAAGCCTACGTCACACTTCGGAATTAGACTCTCGGCCCGGGCGCTCGCGTAGCTTACCATAACCGACCCCATTAGTCCTGCGCCCGCAAGAAAAACGTTAAGAGTTGAATGAAACTGCGTGTCGCGCGCATAAAACACCATCAATCCAACAAACACGACCATGTCCGAGAGGCGGTCCAGCGACGAGTCCAAGAATCCACCAAACCGCGTCACGCGACCTGACAGCCGGGCCACCTGTCCATCCAACATGTCGAAAAGATTCGCGACGATTAATACAATACCCGCGGAAAAGAAATAACCCAGTCCAAACAGAAGCCCGGAACCAACGTTGATAGCTACGCCGATCACCGTGAGGACGTTCGGGTTAATGTGGCCATAGGCAAGCCACCGGACCATCGCGTCGATGATTCTTTGCGCACCGCGGCCGATACTATTTACAAACATTCGCTTCAGTAACTCCGCTGCGCATTATGCCCAAAACCGCGCATTCTTAATAGCCATTTTAGAAGCCGAGTTCAGAATGTTAGCTTTGGCTTTCGGCTTGGTCGTGCAAGGTGGTGAGACGCCTGATTTCAAAATTGCGCGCGCCGGCAGGCGTCCTCACAACCACCTCGTCGCCTTCCTCTTTGCCCATCAGGCTACGACCTACTGGCGACGTCGTCGAGATTAAACCATTCTGCGGATCACTCTCTTCGGGTGTTACCAGCCGGTAAGTAACCTCCTCGTCCTTTTCGGCGTCGAACAGCACCAGCGTTGATCCGTATCCCGCCTTATCCCGTGAAATCTTTGAAAGATCAATCGACGCGATCTCGCTGATTCGTTGGCGCAGCTCGACGATACGCGCCTTTACGACATTCTGCCGATCGAGCGCGGCGCGGTATTCCGAATTCTCGCGTAAGTCGCCGAACTCTAGAGCGCGCTTGATTTCTTTTGGCAAGTGAACACGCAGCTCTGACTCAAGTTCGTCGAGTTCTGCCTGTAACTTTAGTTTGATCTCTGTTTGCAATGGAGCTCGCTTTCGTGACCGCGGTTAAGCTTGAACGTGCTCAAGCGCCGAAGGTAATTGGCGATGATAATCACTCTCGTCCGGCGCACCGAATGAAATTCCTGTATCGCGAGCAGTGCGTACTAACTGACCACCAGCGGGCACTGTTTTGACATTTGCGATAGCCTGCCGGATAGGTACGGTAATCACGTCGCCTGCTTGCAGGGCCACCATGACGTCTTGCTTACCTTCGGCGACTGCGCGCACTGCGCATGACCCGTAGTTGGTTGCGAGCATTCGATCAAATGCGTTAGGGCGACCGCCACGCTGCAGGTGACCCAGCACAACGCAGCGAGTCTCTTTACCCGTCAGCGCTTCCAACTCCCGCTGGCAGTAAGAGCCTATTCCGCCGAGTCGCGGCGCGTGGTGTTGATCGCCAGTGTCCTGATAAATCAGGTCGTGGCCGGATTCAATAGCTCCTTCGGCTGCGACGATGATACTAAAGTTGTAACCCGCTTCATCGCGCGATCGAATTCGCTCAGCGACCGACTGCATCGTAAAAGGAATTTCAGGTATTAGGATTACGTCTGCACCGCCGGCGATGCCGGAATGCAAAGCGATCCAACCAGTGTTACGGCCCATCACCTCGAGTATCATTACGCGATCGTGCGATTCGGCGGTCGTGTGTAAACGATCGAGCGCATCAGTTGCGATATCGAGTGCCGTTATGAAACCGAAAGTTAGCTCAGTGCAGGCCAGATCATTGTCGATCGTCTTGGGTACGCCGACTACGGGAATTCCATAGTGGCCAAACTCATGAGCAATTGTTAGCGTGCCTTCGCCTCCCAGCACCACGAGCGCATCTATTCCCAGTCGTCTAATGTTGTCAACTGCTTCGCGATATAAGCCGTCGAGCTTAATGCTTCCGCCCGACGAATCGCGTTCGACAAAGCGGCCGCGATTACGTGTGCCAAGAATTGTGCCGCCGCGAGGTAGCAGGCCGCGGACATCGGCGGCGGTTAGGGGACGAGTGTGCGTGCCATTAAGAAGGCCTTCAAAGCCAGCTTCAATTCCAACGACTTGCATGCCGTATTGACCCGTCGCTGTCGTGACCACTGCGCGAATCACCGCATTCAGGCCAGGTGCATCGCCTCCGCCCGTTAATATTCCAATCGTACTCGGCATCTTCTATTACTTTTGACCGCGAAATTCTTTAGCCCATACCGGACTGAACTCTTGCTGCGAGAGATTATTATTTAGGGGAATGTCCAGATAAGAGTAGAGGACTAGCGAGCAGAGTTCAACCGTAAATTCCGGAAACACATGAGTTCGCCAAATATTGGTTGTTGACCCTCTGTATACGGTCGCGTAGCATGTCTTACACAGCACTCAAACAGATTTTATCGAGCTCGTAACGAGGAATTTGCAACTTTGGAAATTGACGACGACGCAAAAGAAATCGTTCGCGAGATTGGAACGGCGATAAACGAGTCAGTCGAAAACTCCTCGAAAGTTGCGGAAGCGATCGAGCGGCTTCGCGATGCGGGTTACGAAATGGAATTGACGTTGCGGCTGGAAATTGGATTGCGTCCCCATGCAGGCGACGATGCCGACGAAAACGGCAACGCCACGCTGGACTTGACGGACGAAGACGTTCAGGTGCTACAACGCATGAAGATTCGTATCGATCCGGAGGAGAAGTTGTAAGTCTTTAACCTGTGTCCAATGAAAAAGCCCCGTCGTTCGCGCGACGGGGCTTTTGTTTTGCTGACAAGGGAATGTATCAGGGTCCAAATCGATTCTGATACTCGCCTGACACGATGAACGCCTTGACCATATCGGCCTTTACGAAGTTGCCATTGAACTCATTCAGTTTACCTAACCAGAAATTGTAACCACTATAGTCGGAGTTCGGCGCGTCGTTCGGATTGCGTCGCAAATAACCAAAGTATTGCATCAGAACAAACGCTTTGTTTGATTGCCGGCTGCTGAAAAGATTGTTTTCGGAAACCGAACGAAGGACCTGCGCGCGCAACGCTGTTGACGCAGGATTCACTGAAAGCTGGCTGACGAGCGCATCTCGTTCGGCTTGCGTCAGCGCGCCGCCTGATCCGGCATTCCGCGGATCGTAGGTGTTGGTGTTCAGCTTATCGACGAACTGTGCCGCCGACATTGAAGATGGATACGCGGCCAGGAAAGTGCTGCGCTGGACAAAGTTATTAAAGAAACTCTGCTTGTTTTGATCCAGCAGTTGGTCGGCTCCCGGCTGTCCGATCACC